>DATGDE010000446.1:0-10441 GCA_035311125.1 Gemmatimonadales bacterium | reverse complement strand
GCGATCGTCGAAGGGCTCGCGCAGCTGATCGCCAACGGCCAGTTCCCCGACGCGTTGAAGGACCACCGCGTCCTCTCGCTCGACATGGCGGCGGTCATCGCCGGGACGAAATACCGCGGCCAGTTCGAGGAGCGGCTCAAGGCGGTGATCAACGAGATCGCCCAGAACCGCAGCATCATTCTCTTCATCGACGAGCTGCATACCCTGGTGGGCGCGGGCGCCGCCGAAGGGGCGGTGGATGCCTCGAACATGCTCAAGCCGGCGCTGGCGCGCGGCGAGCTGCAGTGTGTCGGCGCCTCGACGCTCAACGAGTACCGCAAGTACATCGAGAAGGACGGGGCGCTCGAGCGCCGCTTCCAGACGGTGATCGTCGATCCGCCGAGCGTCGACGAGACCATCGAGATCCTGAAGGGTCTGCGCAAGCGGTACGAGGATCATCACCGCGTGGTGATTCCCGACCTGACGCTCGATGCGGCGGCCAAGCTCTCCGAGCGCTACATCACCGATCGCTTCCTGCCCGACAAGGCCATCGACGTGATCGACGAGGCGGGGGCGCGGGCGCGCCTGGCGACGCAGGTGCCGCCGCCCGAGGTGGCCGAGCGGAAGGAGCGGCTGGAGCAGATCAGCCGCGACAAGGAGAACGCGGTACGCGATCAGAACTTCGAGCGGGCCGCGGCGCTGCGGGACTCGGAGCGCGAACTGCAGAACGAAATTCGCCGCAAGCAGGAGGAATGGGAGCGCGAGCGGCAGACCCGCCGGCCGACCATCGGGGAGGAGCAGGTCGCCTTCATCGTGTCCCGCTGGACGGGTATCCCGGTCACGCGACTGCAGGAGGCCGAGACCGCGCGCCTGCTGCGGATGGAGGAGGAGCTGCATCAGAGCGTGGTCGGCCAGGACGAGGCGATCACGGTCATCTCCAGGGCGATCCGGCGGAGCCGGGCAGGGCTCAAGGATCCCAAGCGGCCGATCGGATCGTTCGTCTTCAGCGGGCCCACCGGCGTGGGCAAGACCGAACTGGCGCGGGCGCTGGCCCGCTTCCTCTTCGCCGATTCCACCGCCCTGATCCGCGTGGACATGTCGGAGTACATGGAGAAGTTCTCCGTGAGCCGGCTCATCGGCGCGCCCCCGGGATATGTGGGGTACGAGGATTCGGGCGCACTCACGAAGGCCGTGCGCCGCAAGCCCTATTCGGTCGTGCTGCTGGACGAAATCGAGAAGGCGCACCCGGACGTCTTCAACATCCTGCTGCAGGTGCTTGATGAGGGACATCTGACGGACAACTACGGGCGCATGATCGACTTCAAGAACACCGTCGTCATCATGACTTCGAACGTCGGCGCCCGCGACATGCTCAAGGGGCGCACGCTGGGCTTCGCGCAGGGCGACGTCAAGGACGACTTCGCGCGGATGGCGGAAAAGGTGAAGGAGGAGATCGGCAAGGTGTTCAACCCCGAGTTCCTCAACCGCCTGGACGACGTGATCGTGTTCCACCCGCTGACGCGCGACCACATCGCGCAGATCGTGACCATCATTCTGCGCGACGTGCAGAAACGCCTGGCGGAGGAGGAGCTGACCCTCCGGCTCACGCCGGCCGCGAGCGACTTCCTCGTGGACCACGGCTACGACGAGCATTACGGGGCCCGGCCGCTGAAGCGGGCGGTGCAGAAGTTCGTCGAGGATCCGCTCTCGGAGAAGATCCTGGTGGGCGAGTTCGCGCGCGGGGACGAGATCGAGGTCGACGTGGCCCCCGACAAGGAACGCCTGGCGTTCCGGGCGCTCTCCGGCTCGAAGGCGTGATCCGCCGGCTCCCTTCGTCGGTCGCCGTCCTCGCGGTCCTCGCGGTCCTCATGGTACCGTCCCGGGCCTCCGCTCAGGACCAGGCGCCGGGCGGCAGCCCCGACTCGGTGCTCGTGACCGGCCAGCGGCGGGTCGGCACGGCCGTGATCCTGCAGACCGCCGGCCTCGTTCCCGGCCGGTTCGTCACCTATCGCGACATCCAGCGGGCGATCCGGGCGCTGTACGCCACCGGGCAATTCGACGACGTCCGGATCGACCAGGACAGCGCCGGCGGCGTGCAGACGCTCCTCATCCGGGTGCGGGAGCGGCCGATCCTGCAGCACTGGACCGTGCGCGGCGTCTCGCGGCTCAGCGAGGGCTCGGTGCGGTCGAAGGTCGTACTGTCGGAGGGCCGGCCCTACGACCCGGCGGCGGTGGCCCGTGCGCGCGGCCGGATCGATTCGCTGTACCGCGCCCGCGGCTACTACCTGGCCGAGGTGAAGACGATCCCCGTCTACGAGGCCGACTCCTCACGCGTGCGCCTCGTCTTCGACATCACCGAAGGACGTCGGGTCGCCATCGCGCGGGTGAGCGTGGACGGCAACACGCACTTCTCGGACGCCGAGATCGTATCCCACATCGCCACCCGGCCCGAGGGCTTCTGGTGGTGGCGCAAGGGAGACTACGACGACGAGAAGCTGCGCGCCGACATGCAGGAGCGGCTGCCCAAGTTCTACGGTGAGCACGGTTTCGTCGACTTCCAGGTGCTGGACGACACGCTGCTGGTGAACGACTCGAGCGGCAAGGCGGAGCTCGTGCTCCGCGTGAGCGAGGGCGAGCCGTATCACGTCGGCACCTTCGAGATCGTCGGCAACCGGCGGTTCTCCACCGAGGAGTTGCAGCAGCTCTACCCCTTCAAGGGGGAGCAACGCACGGGAATGCTGGGCCTGGGCGGTGTGGCGCGCGGGCCGGCCGTGTTCAGCGCCGCCCGCTGGGACGCCGCGACGACCTCGCTCTACTCGATGTATCACAACGAGGGGTACATCTACACGCAGGTGCGGCCCGACGTGATCCGCCGTACCGGCGCGGACCGCAAGCCGGTCGTGGACCTCCGCTGGGTGATCAACGAGGGCCAGCCGGCCATCGTCAACAAGGTGGAAATCGTCGGCAACGACGTCACGCACGAGCGCGTGATTCGCGACCAGATCGTCCTCCTGCCGGGGGACGTGTTCCGTCAGGACGCGCTGCTACGCTCCTACCAGAACATCTCGAACCTCGGATTCTTCAACCAGCCGCTGCCCCCGCCGGAGACGCCGCAGGCGAACGACCAGGGAGACATCGACGTGGTGTTCCACGTGAGCGAGAAGCACACGGGGAACGTCAACTTCGGCGCGTCGGTAGGGCAGGGGACGGGGCTGGGCGGGTTCCTGGGTCTGGAGGAGCCGAACCTCTTCGGACAGGGGAAGCGCGGCCGCTTCCAGTGGCAGTTCGGCAAGAACATCAACGATTTCGACGTCTCGCTCACCGATCCGGGAATCCGGGAGTCACGCATCTCGGGGACGATCGACGCGCACAACACGCGCCTGCGCTACAACATCGCCGATCTTGGTCAGGTGCGGCGCCGCGGGGCCAGCGTGCAATTCGGCTTCCCGGCATTCCATGACCGCTACGCCCGGCTGTTCGTCTCCTACGGACTGGACGAGCAGACGGTGACCGGCTCGGCCTCCAATGTGGCCTTCAGCCAGGTGTTCAACTGCAGCAACTGCCTGCGCTCCACCATCGGCGTCAGCGTGATGCGCGATAACCGCATCAACCTGCCGTTCCCCACAGCCGGGGCCATGGCCTCGGTAGGGCTGTCGCAGAGCGGCGGTGCGCTGGGCGGAGACGGCCATTTCCAGCGACTGGACCTCGAGGGGCACTGGTACGCGCCGCTGGGCCAGCTCGGCACGGGAAGCAGTCCGATGCCGATCGTCCTCGGGCTGTCGACCCGTTCCGGCCTCGTGTTCGGCAATTCGCCGTTCTTCGACCAGCTGTTCAGCATGGGCGGCACGCAGTACGGCATTCCGCTCCGCGGCTACGACGAGTTCTCGGTCACGCCCCAGGGATATGACCCGCTCGCGAGCACGCGGGGCGCAGCGCCCAGCGCCTTCGGGAAGGCGTTCTTTCTCATGACGGGCGAGGTCGGACTGCGCGTGTCGCAGATGTTCTACGTGAATTCGTTCTACGACGCGGGGAACCTGTGGGCCCGGGCCGCGGACTGGAATCCTACCCGGTTGTTCCGCGGTGCAGGCATCGGTCTCGACGTCATTTCCCCACTCGGACCCCTGGGCCTGGATTTCGCGTACGGCTTCGACAAGGTCGACGCCTCGGGCCGGCCGGCACCGGGCTGGAAACTGCACTTCAAACTCGGCAACTTCTTCTGATGCCCCTTTTCGACGGAGAGGTTATGCGGCGCGTAGTGTTCGTGTGTCTGGCGGTTGGTGCGGCGGTGCCGGCGGCGGCGCAAAATCCCCCAGCGCCCGCCCGGCCCGTCGCGCAGGCGGCAGCGGTACAGCGGCTGGCGTTCATCAGCTCCCGCACGATTCTCGACAGCACCCCCGGCTACGCCGCGGCGGAGTCGACGTTCTACCGCGAGTTCCAGGGCATGCGCGACGAGGTGCAGAAGCTGCAGCAGCAGCTCGACTCGGCGGTGCAGGCGTTTGATCAGGCGTCGATCGCCCTGTCCCCGGCTGCGAAGGACGCCAAGCGTCGCGACCTGCAACAGATGCAGGATCGCATGACGCGGCGCTCCGGCGCGCTCGACTCGCTGGCGCGGGTCCGCAATCAGGAGTTGCTGGGGCCGTTCCAGGCGCGGATCAACACTATCATCCAGGGGATCCGGGCCGAGGGGAACTACGCGTTCATCTTCGACGGCGACGCGCAGGGCACCGGCATCGTCGCGGCCGATCCCGCGCTGAACCTGACCTCGAAGGTCATCGAACGGCTGCGGCAGTCGACCAACTGAGCCGGAAGGGGCGATGAGCGCCGCGCCCCGGCGCACTCTGTCGGCCGCGGAAGTCGCGGCGCTCACGGGGGGCCGGTTGGTCGGCTCCCCCGACGTCACGGTCGCCGCGATCGCGCCCTTGGAGCGGGCCGGTCCCGGCGACCTCTCGTTTCTTGCCAGTGCCCGCTATGTCCCCTACCTTGAGCGGTCGCGCGCCGCGATCCTGCTCTGCGCCGAGTCGCTCGCGGCGGAGTCCGCCGGACCTGCCACCCGCATCATCGTCCCGGACCCGCAAGCTGCGCTGGTGAAGGTGCTCGGCGTGCTCTATCCGCCCCCGGCATGGACCGCCGGCGTGCATCCGACGGCGGTCATTGGTCCCGGGGCCACCTGGATCGATCCGGTGGCGATCGGCCCGCACGTGGTCCTGGGGCGCAATGTCCGGCTGGGCCGCAACGTGCGGCTGGACGCGCATTGCGTCATCGGCGACGGCGTCACGATCGGAGACGATTCGGAGCTGAACCCGCAGGTCACCTGCTACCCCGGCACCATCGTGGGGCGGCGGGCGATCCTGCACAGCGGTGTGCGTCTGGGCGGCGACGGCTTCGGCTACCTCCCCGGGCGCGACGGCGGATCGCATCACAAGATCCCCCACGTGGGTCACTGCGTGATCGGCGACGACGTGGAGATCGGGACGAACAGCTGCGTGGACCGGGGCAGCGTGGACGACACGGTGATCGACGACGGCACCAAGATCGACAACCTCGTGCACATCGCGCACAACGTGCACGTCGGCAAACGCTGCCTCATCATGGCCCTGGCGGGCATCGCGGGCTCGTGTCGCATCGAGGACGACGTGATCATCGCCGGACAGGTCGGGATCTCCGATCACGTGACCGTCGGGCGAGGGGCGCGCGTCCTGGTGCAGGGCGGGGTGATCGGAGACGTCCCCGCCGGCGGCACGGTCTGGGGGACGCCGGCACGGCCGCATCGCGAGGTGCTGCGCGCCCAGGCGGCACTGTTCCGTCTCGCGCCGCGCAGCGCGGCGCGCGAGGCGCCCACCGAGTCCGGCGATGACGACTCCCGCTAAGCGTCGCGGCATCGCTCAAGAATCCGCCGTCACTGGCACCGGCTTGCATACCGGGGCGGCCACCCGGGCCACCTTCCGCCCGGCCGAAGCCGGACGGGGCGTGGTGTTCCGGCGGACCGACCTGGAAGGCATGCCGGAGGTCCCGGCCCGGCTGTCCGAGGTCGAGGCAGTGGAGCGGCGCACGGCCATCGGCCACGGGCCGGCGACGATCCACACGGTGGAGCACCTGCTGGCGGCGGTAGCGGCGCACGAGATCGATGACCTCCTCATCGACCTGTCGGGTCCCGAGCCGCCGATACTGGACGGCAGTGTGGCTCCCTATTTCGCGGCGCTGGCCGAGGCCCGTCCGGTGGAGGTGGCGGGAGAGCCGACGGTGCTCACGGTGCAGGCGCCGTTCACCGTGACCGAGGGTGACGCGAGCTACCTCGTCGCCCCGAGCAAGCGGCTGCAGCTGACGGTGACGATCGAGTTTCCCCACCCGCTCATCGGTCGGCAGGTGGGGAGCTACGACGTGTCGGCGGAGACGTTCGCCCGCGATCTCGCCCCGGCCCGCACGTTCGGGTTCACGAGCGAAGTGGCGGCCCTGCAGGCGAAGGGACTGATCAAGGGAGCGTCCACGGCGAGCGCCATCGTGCTGGACGAGCGGGGCGTGGTGAACGGGGGGCAGCTGCGCTGGCCCGACGAATTCGTGCGCCACAAGGCGGCCGATATCCTGGGGGACCTGGCGTTGACCGGCGGGCGGGTGCGGGCGCATATCGTGGCGACGAAGCCCAGCCACAGCGGGAACGTGGCGCTGGCGCGGGCCCTCGCCCGGGCGGCCAAGCGGAGCGGCGTTCCGGCGATGGACATCGGTCGCATCATGGACGTGCTGCCGCACCGCTACCCGTTCCTCCTGGTGGACCGCATTCTCGAGGTGGAGGGGGATCGGCGGATCGTGGGAATCAAGAACGTCACGATCAATGAGCCGTTCTTTCAGGGGCACTTTCCCGGCCATCCCATCATGCCCGGGGTACTGGTCATCGAGGCGATGGCGCAGGTGGGCGGCATGCTGCTGCTCAGCCACTTCGAGGGGCAAAACGTCGAAGACAAGGTCGTCTACTTCATGTCACTCGACAACGTGAAGTTCCGCCGCCCGGTGTTGCCCGGCGATCAGATTCGCTTCGAGCTCGAGATGATCGCGTTCCGGGGCAAGACGTGCCGCATGAAGGGGCAGGGGTTCGTGGACGGGCAAATCGTCGCGGAAGCGGAGATGATGGCCGTGGTGGTGGACAAGTGATTCACCGCACCGCACTCGTCGACCCTTCGGCCGATCTCGGACTCGACGTCAGCGTCGGCCCGTTCGTGGTTATCGGCCCGCGGGTCGTGATCGGCGACCGCTGCCAGGTCGCGGCGCACGCCGTGATCGAGCGGAACACGCGCCTCGGCAGGGACGTGAAGGTCGGCTACGGCACCGTGCTCGGCGCCGATCCCCAGGACCTCAAGTACAAGGGCGAGGAAACCTGGGTGGAGATCGGCGACGGGACCATCCTGCGCGAGTACTGCACCATCAACCGCGGCACGCCGGCCACCGGCAAAACGATCGTCGGGCAACGCTGCTTCATCATGACCTACGTGCACGTCGCGCACGACTGCGTCATCGGCGACGACGTCATCCTCGCCAACTCGATCCAGATGGCGGGACACGTCACCGTGGACGATCGCGCCATCATCAGCGGGCTCGTCCCGATCCACCAGTTCGTACGGGTGGGCACGTACGCCTTCGTGGGGGGCGGGTCGCGCGTGAATCAGGACGTGCCGCCCTACACCAAGGCGGTCGGGAACCCCGTGCACCTCTACGGCCTCAATTCGGTGGGCCTGCAACGGGCCGGCTTCGCCCCGGAGATCAAGCTGTCTCTCAAGAAGGCGTACCGGCTCGTCTTCAATTCCCATTTGACCGTGAGCCAGGGGATCGCGCGGGCGCGGACGGAGATCCCGGCCGTCGCGGAGGTCGAGACGTTCCTGCGCTTCATCGAAGCCTCGCAGCGCGGGGTGCTCGTGTGACCTTGCGCCGCCTGCGCGTCGGGGTCATCGGCACCGGCGCGCTGGGCTATCATCACGCACGGCTGTTGCGGCGGATGGACGGGGCGGAGTTCGCCGGGATCTACGACATCAATCCAGAGCGGGCGGCACAGGTGGCCCGCGAGCTGGAGACCCTGGCGCACCCCTCGCTCGACGCCCTGCTGGGGACGGTGGACGCGGTCAGCATCGCTGTGCCGACGCCGGCCCACGCCGAGGTGGGGCTGGCGGTAATGGCGCGGGGCGTCGCCGCGTTGATCGAAAAGCCGCTCGCCGATTCGCTCGAGGGTGCCGATGCCCTGGTGCGGCAGGCGACGCAGCGGGGCGTCGTGCTCCAGGTGGGGCATGTGGAACGGTTCAACCGGGCCGTCCGGGCCGCCGCGCCGTATCTGGCCGGGCCGCGCTTCCTGCAGACCGAGCGGCTGGCGCCGTTCCAGCCGCGCGGCACCGACGTCGCCGTGATCCTCGACCTGATGATTCACGACCTCGACCTGATTCTCGAGCTGGTGCGCTCCGAGGTCCGGGAAGTGCGGGCGACGGGTGTGCCGGTGCTCACCCCGCACGTCGACATCGCCAACGCACGCGTGGAATTCGCCAACGGGGCGGTGGCGCTCGTGACCGCCAGCCGGATCTCCCGGGAGCGGACGCGCAAGCTGCGCATCTTCCAGCCAACGGGATACTTCTCACTCGATCTGGCGCAGGGCAGTGGCCACTTCTACCGGCTGAAGCCGGGATGGCAGGGGCTGGGAGCCCGGCGCGTCGAAGACATCGTCGAAGCGGTGCGTCTCGAGGCTCCGGAGGCGGAGCCGCTCAAGCTCGAGCTCGAGAGCTTTCTGCGCGCGGTGCGCGGCGAGAGCGAGGTCGTGGTGTCGGGGGCAGCCGGTGCGCAGGCGCTGGCGCTGGCATGGCGCGTGGCGGAAGCGATCCAGGCGTCACCCCTCGCCGCCATCAAGCCGTGAGCGGTGGCCCGCGGGTCTATGTGTCCGCCGGCGAGCCTTCGGGGGACGCCCACGCCGCCCCGGTGATCGCCGCGCTGCGGCGCCAGGCGCCGGGGGTTACGATCGAAGCGTTCGGCGGTCCGCAGATGGCGGCGGCGGGCGCCCGCGTGCTGGACCGGATGGAGGCGTTTTCAGTCGTCGGCTTCGTCGAAGCGCTGGAAGGGATTCCCCGCCACTATCGCCTGCTGCGCAAGACCCGGAGCGCCTTCCGCGCGGGCCGCTACGATGTCGCGGTGTTCGTGGATTATCCGGGCTATCACCTGCGCGCAGCCGCGGCGGCCGCAGCGGCGGGTGTGCCGGTGCTCTACTACATCGCGCCGCAGCTGTGGGCCTGGGGCGCCGGGAGGGTGCGGCACCTCGCGGCGGCAGTGCGGACTCTGGCTGTGATTCTGCCGTTCGAAGAGCAGTTCTTCCGGGAGCGCGGCGTGCCGACGACGTTCGTGGGCCATCCGCTCAAGGACCGCCCGCCGTTGCCGCCTCGTGCCGAGGCCCGGCGCGCACTCGGGTTGGATCCCGAACGCCCCACCCTGGGCGTCTTTCCGGGGAGTCGGACCCAGGAGGTGCGCCGCATCTGGCCGGTGGCGCGGGAAGCGGCGCGCCGGGTGATCGCCGCGCGTCCCGACGTCCAAGTCGTGGTGGCGGGCACGCCGGTCGCCACCTACCCGGACGCCGGAACCATCCACGTGGCGACCGGCGACCCCGCCCTGGTGTTCGCCGCCGCCGACACCGGCCTCTGCAAGTCCGGCACGACCACCCTCGAGGCGGCGCTTGCCGATCTGCCGATGGTGATCACGTACCGGCTGCATCCCGTGTCGAACTTCATCGCCCGGCGTCTGCTGCGGGTCCCGTGGGTCGGTCTCGTGAACCTGGTCGCCGGCGAGCTGGTGTGTCCGGAATTGCTGCAGCGCGCTGCGACGCCCCAGGCGCTGGCGGACGGCTTGCTGCCGCTGCTCGATCCCGACAATCCGATCACCCGGCGGCAGCGGGCCGGACTGACGCGCGTCCGGGAGCGGCTGGGCCCGCCCGGCGCTGCCGAGCGGGTCGCGACCCTGGCGCTGGGGCTCGTGCGATGAGACTGCGCTGGGCGGAGCCACTGCTCACGTCGGTCGGATTCCTGCTGGTGGGACTCCTGGCACGGACGTGGCGCTACCGGGAGCACGGCCGGGAGCATCCCCAGGCGCTCACCGACGGCAAACGGCCGTTCGTGTTCGCCCTCTGGCACAGTCGCATCCTTCCACTACTGTACCTGCATCGGCACGAGGCGATGGTGTTGCTCATCAGCCGCCATCGCGACGGCGGTCTCCTCGCTACCCTGGCGGAGCGCTGGGGGTACCGCTTCATCCGCGGATCCTCCCAGCGCGGCGGCGAGGTCGGCCTGCTCGGCGTCGTCCGGGCGCTGCAGACGGGGAGCGTCGTGGCGATCACGCCCGATGGTCCGCGCGGTCCGGCGGAACGCGTGAAGCCGGGCATCGTCGCTGCCGCCCAGCACGCGGGCGTGCCGGTCGTCCCGGCAATGGCGCAGCCGTCGCGCGCCTGGCGGCT
>DATGDE010000445.1:0-5526 GCA_035311125.1 Gemmatimonadales bacterium | reverse complement strand
ATTCTCGGAGAAAGAACAGCCCGCATCCGGGATGGCCGAATGCGGGCACGTGGTTCATATCGTATTCGATTACTTGCGTCCGCGGGTCTTCGCGAGCAGCCGCAGAATCTCGAGATACAGCCAGATCAGCGTCACCATCAGGCCGAAGGCGGCGTACCACTCCATGAACTTGGGGGCGCCGTGCTCGGCGCCGCGCGCGATGAAATCGAAGTCCAGCGCCAGGTTCAGGGCCGCCACCACCACGACGACCACGCTGAACGCGATCGCGAACGTCCCGCCCCCGAACACCAGGGGGATCGAGATGTGGAAGAACGACAGCACAATGGTGACGAGGTAGAAGAGCGCGATACCGCCGGTCGCCGCGAACACGATCATGCGGAACCGGTCCGTCACCTTGATGATCCCCGTCCGGTACAGCACGAGCATCGCGGCCAGCACCGCGAACGTCAGGCCGATTGCCTGGAAGACGATGCCGTGCAGTTGCTGCTCGTACAGCGCCGAGATCCCGCCCAGGGCGAGCCCCTGAGCGGCGGCGTAGACCGGGGCGCTGATCCTGGTCCAGGCCGGCAGGAAGATGCTCACCAGCGCCGCGCCCAGCCCCACGATCATCCCGGTCCACATGTAGGGCATGATCGCGGCGACGTCGAGCGTCTGGCTGTAGCGGGTCCACACCCAGGTGCCCGCGCCGACGACGAGCAGCAGCAGGAACGCGGACTTGTTGATCGCCCCCTCGACTGACATCAGCTCGCCGGTGGTCGCCTGCGCGTACTGTCCGGCGCGCTGGAACGCCTTGTCACTCAGCAATGGATTAGCCATGCACACGTCCTTCAGAAGGTTCTGACTGCCCCAAATATAGCAGGGTGGCCTAGGCGCGGGCGATGCGCTCGATCTCGTTGGATTCGTAGATGTTGACGCCGCGCGGAGCACGCAGCGCCACCCGCGCCATGGCCTTGGCCACGGTCTCGGCGGCGATGGGGCGGTACTTGCGCAGCGGCCCCAGCAGGGCGAACGACACGCCCTGCATCACCTTGATCCCCGCTCGCTCGCCCGGCCGGTGCTCGGCGCGCTCGCCCAGCAGGATCGAGGGACGAAAGATCTGCCGGCCCTCGAACGGCAGCGCCGTGATCGCGGCCTCCGCTTCCCCCTTCACCCGGGTATAGAAGATCGACGAAGACCGGTTCGCGCCGATCGAGCTCACCAGGAGGAATTGCCGGGCGCCGTGCTCGAGCGACTGGGCGGCGAGCGAGACGACGTAGGTGAAATCGACCAGCCGAAACGCCGCTTCCGATCCCGCCCGCTTCATCGTCGTGCCGAGGCAGCAGAACACGTCGGTCGCGGCGGGGAAGTCGGCGCCTGCGGCGCCCAGCCGGTCGAACTCGATCACCCGCTGCTCGAGGCGGGGATCGGTCTGCGGCAGCGGTCGGCGCACCAGGGCGATGACCCGGTCGTAGGCCGGCTCGGCGAGCAGCCGCGCCAGGCACCGGCTGCCGACCAGCCCGCTGGCGCCCGCGATGAGGGCGGTCCTCACAGGTCCTCGAACGCGAGGTTCAGGATCGGGTACTCGCGCCAGTCACGGTAATCGAAGTGCCACCACTCGTTGGGGATGCGCGTGAACCCCTCGTCCTCCATGGCCTGCCGCAGGACGTCGCGGTGCCAGCGCTCGAGGTCCGTCGTCACGGGGTAGTCGGGATACGAGCGCCCGGTCGTCTCGTCGTAGGTCCCGCCCATGTCGAGCGGATGGCCGGTGCGCAGATCGTACAGCGTCAGGTCCACCGCGCACCCGCGGTTGTGGCGCGAGCCCTGCGCCGGGTTGGCGACGAGCCAGCGCAGCTCGGGCGGCGTCGCGTCCCAGAACGTCTTCGTCACGTACCACGGCCGGTAGCCGTCGTGAATGAGGAGTCCGTAGCCCCGCTCGCGCAGCCGGTGAGCGGCCCGCAGCAGCGCCTCGGCGGCGGGGCGTTGCAGGAAGGCGTGGGCGGTCGAGTAGAAGACGCTGCCCAGGAAATTATTGGTGCCGGCGTAGCGGATGTCGAAGTGGATCGTCGCATCGAGCGTCGCGAGATCCACGAGATCGGGGGCGCGGAACGACCCGCTCTCGGCGGGCGGTGTGGCGGTGCGCGCCGCGGCGAGCAGCTCCGCGACGGGATGCAGCGGCGTCACCTTGAGCTGCCCGCCGCCCTGGGGACCGACCATGCGCTGCGGAAAGGTCACGGCGCCCACGATGGCCTGCCTGGCGTGCGTCCGGAACGTGAGCCGCTCGCCCTCATACATGCTGCCGGCGGGGAATGCGAACACCGTGTCCGACACCGGCGTGAGCGCGTCGTCCTCGGTCCACTCGATGAGCGCGTGCAGGCGGCCGGCGCGCTCGTACACGAACAGCGTCTGGTACGTCCAGCCGTATTCGCCGAGCAGGGTGACCCAGCGAGCGGCGGCCGCGGCCGGCCTGGGATCAGGCGCGCGGGAGAAGCTGTCCCCGTCCACGACGACGGCTCCGGGCCGGAGACGCACCGCGCCGCCGAAGGTCAGGGCGTCGTCGAAGATCAGGCTGTCACCCAGCGCCCGGACCCGGGCCGGCACGGCGCTGCCGTCGCGCGCGACGAGCAGCTCGCCCGAGCGATCCAGCAGGTTCACCGTCCGCTCTCCATGGACGTAATGGCCGGCCGCCGATCGGGCGGTGCCGGGCGGCAGCGCTGCCGTAAGCGGCGGAGCGGGGAGCGGGGCGCCGGCCCGCCGGGCGAGCATGGCTCGGAGCGCCGCGTCGGCCAGTCGGTCGGTGACCGTGTTGGCCCCGTCCAGCGTCGTCACCACCACGACGCCGAGTCGGTCGTCGGGAAGCGCGAGCAGGGTCGTGGCGAAACCGTAGATCGCACCGTCGTGCCCGACCGCACGGTGGCCGTCGAGACGCGACACGAAGAAGCCGAGCCCGGTACCGCGCGACGCGTCCGAGTCGGCGAACTGTGGCACCCACATGCGTGCGAGGGTCGCGCGCGGGAGCACCGGATTCGAGTCGGCGCACAACGCCAGGAGGAAGCCGCCGAGATCCTCGACCGTCGTGTACAAGGCCCCGCTCGGCGCGTTGCGCCGGAACGTGGGGGCCGTGAAGCGGCGGCCGTCGGGCGCCCGCATCGTCGCGGCGGCGAGCTCCGGCGCGGTCCCGGGCGGCGGCTCGAAGAACGCGCTGTGACTCATGCCCAATGGCTGCAGCACGGAGTCTCTCAGGTAGCGCGGAAACGGCTCGCCCGTGACGCGCTCCAGGATATAGCCCACGACCTGAAGCGCGGCGTTGGAGTACTTGTAGCGCGTTCCCGGCCGGTACACGAGCGCCGTCCGATTGAGGCTCGCGGCGATTGCCGCCAGGGGTGGAGCGGTCGAGTCGAAGTAGCTCCCGACCGGCGGCTCCCGCACCAGGCCCGCGTGATGGGTCATCAGCTGGCGCAGCGTGATCGTACCGCCGAACCGGTTGACCGGGTGGAAGTCGGGTATCCAGCGCGTGACGGGCGCGTCGAGGTCGAGCTTCCCCTGATGCACCAGGCGCATGATGGCGATGTCCGTGAAGAGCTTCGACACCGATCCGACGCGGTACACGGTCCGGGCGGTCGCCGCCACGCTGTCGCGCGGCCGTGCGTAGCCGAAGCCACGTGCCCAGACGATTCCCGCTCCGCCCGGCGCGGCGCCGTCCACCAGCACGATGGACAGCGCGGGCAGCTCCTTGTCGGCCATCTCGTGGTCGATGACGCGGGTGAGCAACGCGGCCGTGGCGGCGTAGTCGGCCCGGGCCGGCACCGAGTCCTGGGCCGCGAGCCGCGACGCCGCCAGCGCGATCGCCACGGCGCAGCGCCCGGTGGCGCTCATCGCCGGAACTCCGACAACGGGCCCCGCGACTTGCGCAGCAGGATCTCGCCGTGGCCGCGCACCACGTAATCGGACAGCTCGCCCACGGGGGTGTAGCCCAGTCGCTCGTACAGCCGGCGCGCGTGGGGATTGAACGTGGACACGCACAGGAACACGTTGGGGCTCTCCCGGAAGATGCGTTCTTCGGCCCAGGCGATGAGTTGCGTGCCGCAACCCCGGCCGCGCGCGTCGGCGCGGACGCAGACGGTCTGGAGATAACCCGAAAAGGGGCCGCGCAGGTCGACGACCACGAACCCGAGCACCTGCCCCTCCTCGTCCATCACGTACACTTCCTTGCCGCGATCGCGCAGGTTGGCGGCCGAAGCCTCCAGGCTGCGTCGCAGCGTGATCCACGGCTCCGACTCGGCCATCATCCGGGCGCACAGGCCCAGCTCCGCCTCGCCCGCCAGGCGCCGGATCATGCGCCCGTCCGCGGGCGGTGCCACACCCACCAATAGAGCAGCAGGTTGCCCGCGAGCACCAGCGCCCCGAGCACCACCTCGATGGAGCGCGTGAGTCCCGCTGGGTAGAGAATCCGCATGATGTAGTGCTCGACGAACCCCCCGGTATAGCCCGCCTGGCCGGCCCGCGCCCGCAGCGAGTTCTCGAGCGGTGTGAGGGGGCAGATCCATCCCCGGAACTCGATCAGCGAGCCCCAGACGAACGCCGGGACGTGGAGCACCGCCCACCAGCGGCTGTGCAGCAGCAGCAGGGCGCCGGCGATGACGAAGAGGACGAACGCGAAGTGCGCGAGCACCACCAGATCGGCGAGAATGCGATAGACCATCGATCTCACCAGCCGTACCGTCACGGTTCGAGCGGGGTGGCCCCAAGCCTATCTGTCCACCGCCCGACGTGCCAGAGGCGTGGCGGGCCGCGTGGTCCGGGCGTAACTTGGCCCGGCCGAGCCGGTTTGGCGATGTCATCACGAAAGGAAATCCGCGATGCTCCGTCGAGCGCTGCCCTTTGCCGCGCTGCCGTTGACGTTGTGCGCCTGCGGGCCGTCGGCCCGTTCCGGGGCGAATGCGTCCCTCCCGAGCCCTTCCACCCGCGCCACGACCATCACCATGAACACCCTCACCCCCGCCGAGCGGGCGGCCGGCTGGCGCCTGCTGTTCGACGGCCGGACGACCGACGGCTGGCGCGGCTTCAAGCAGACCACGATGCCGGCGGGCTGGCAGGTTGTGGACGGGGCGCTGACGCGCGCCGCCGAGGGCGGCGACATCGTCACCACCCAGAAGTTCGGCAACTTCGAGCTGTCACTCGAGTGGAAGGTCGCGCCCGGGGGCAACAGCGGGATCTTCTACCGGGCCAGCGAGGACGATGACGCGATCTACTGGACCGCGCCGGAGATGCAGGTGCTGGACGACGCGCGCCACCCCGACGGCAAGTCGCGCCTCACGGCGGCCGGGTCGGACTACGGATTGTACGAGGCCCCCGCGGGCATCGTGAAGCCGGCGGGCGAGTGGAACCAGGTACGCATCATCGTCGATGGCCGTCACGTGGAGCACTGGCTCAACGGCGTGCGGATGGTGCAGTACGAGCTGTGGAGTCCCGATTGGGAGGTCCGCGTGCGCAACAGCAAGTTCGCGCCGCATCCGCACTACGGGCGCAACACGGAGGGGTATGTCGGGC
>DATGDE010000444.1:0-5598 GCA_035311125.1 Gemmatimonadales bacterium | reverse complement strand
GGTGTTCTACCTGGGCTTTACCGTGGCCTGGCTCGCGGGGCGGCAACTGCGCAACATGCCGCCGCAGGCGTTGATCGAATCGCTCTCCCCCGAACGACCGGCCGCGGCGGCTCCCGCGGGGACGCCCAACGGAGTCACACCACCCCAGCCGGCGCCGGCGCCGCAGCCCCCACCGGACAGCGCCACTCGACGCGGGAGGACGCCATGAAGCGGGGTCTGGGTGGCCTGGTCTTCCTCGGGGTCTGCGGCATGCTCGGCGCGACCTCCGTCGCGGCCCAGGCGCCGGTGCGCGGAGGCGGGGTCCCGCTGGACACGAGCTACGGCTGCATCGTCTGCCATGCGGACCACCGCGAGGGAATGATCCTGGGCGTGCACGCCGAGCGCGGCGTGCGCTGCGCCGACTGCCACGGCGGCGATCCGGGGGCGCGGGCGCTCCCCGCCGCGCATCGCGGGCAATTCATCAGCGGCAAAGACAAGGTGACGACCGCGCAGGTGTGCGGGTCCTGCCATTCCGATCCCAACCGCATGCGGCAATACGGATTGCCGACCGGCGAGCTCGCCGAATTCCGGACCAGCCGGCACGGAGAGCTGCTGCTGCACCGGAACGATACCAACGCGCCGACTTGCACCGACTGCCACGGGACGCACGTCATCTACCCGCCGGACGACGCCCGCAGCAAGGTGTACGCGACGAACATCCCCGGCACCTGCGCCCGCTGCCACGCGAACCAGCAGCTCATGGCGCGCTACCGGATTCCGACGACCCAGTTCGAGCAGTTCCGGCGCAGCGCGCACGGGATCGCCCTGTTCCAGAAGCAGAATTTCGCGGCTCCCACCTGCGTCGGGTGTCACGGGGCCCATTCCGCCCTGCCGCCGACGGTCACGGAAGTCGCCAGCGTGTGCGGCCGCTGCCACCAACTGGTCGGGCAGGCGTTCACGCTGGGGCCCCATGCTCAGGCCGCCGGAGCGGGCAAGCTGCCGGGCTGCCTGGGTTGCCATACCAACCATGGCACCGAGCGCGTTCCCGCCGCCTTGATCTCGGCGACGTGCGATCGGTGCCACGCCGCCGACGCCCACATCCACCAGATGGGGCTCGACATCCAGAAGATGGTGGTTGGCGCGACCTCCGATCTCGAAACGGCCCGGCGTGCCGTGGGACAGCTGACGCTGGCGGGTCAGCGGGCGGGCGAGTACCGGTTCCGCTACGAGTCGGCGTTGACCTACTACCTCCAGATCGCGCAGGTGCAGCACAGTCTCGACCTGGCGCGCCTCGAAGACCTGAGCCGGCGGGTGCGCTCGATCTCGGTGGAGCTCGGGGGAGCGGCGGAAGCGCTCTCCGAGCGGCGCTGGGAGCGCAAGCTGCTGCTCCTCCCGATCTGGTTCCTCTCCCTGTCCGCGCTCGCCCTCGCCTGGCTCGCCTGGCGCGCGCTCCGCCGGGTGGAGGAGGGCCGGGAGCGATAGGCGATGTCGAGCCCCACCCCCCACACCCCCCCCACCCCCCCACCCCCGGCCGGCGGACGCGTCTCGCGTTTCGTGAGGATTTTCCTCCCGATCACGATCCTCGCGGTCATCCTGCTGTCCGTGGGCACGATCGGGTTCGTGGAGTACAGCAGCACGCCGGGGTTCTGCAACAACTGCCACATCATGCAGCCGTACTACGACTCGTGGGCCACGTCGTCGCACCGCAACGTCCCCTGCATCGAGTGCCACATCGCGCCGGGGATCAAGGCCGAGGCGATGACGAAGGTGCAGGCGGCGAACATGGTGGTGAAGTACTTCACCGGCGCCTACGGCACGCGTCCCTGGGCCGAGATCGAGGACGCAGCCTGTCTGCGCTCGGGATGCCATTCCGATCGCCTGATCTCCGGGGTGGTGGAGTACAAGGGGGTACGGTTCGACCACACGCAGCATCTGGGCGAGCTGCGCCGCGGCATCCAGCTGCGCTGCACGAGCTGCCACTCGCAGATCGTGCAGGGATCGCACATCGCCGTGACGGAGGCGACGTGCTTCCTGTGCCACTTCCGCGACCGGCCGATCGGGTCGCCGCTCGCCGGGTGTACGGGGTGTCACCCGACACCGCCCCGGGTCGTTTCCCCCGCGGGGTACTCGGTCGACCACGCGCAGTACGTGCGTGACCGGATCGACTGCCTGTCCTGCCACAGCCAGGTGACCACGGGCAGCGGGGCGGTGGAGCAGTCGCGCTGCATCAGCTGTCACAACGAGCCCGCGCGCCTCAACCAGTTCCAGAACGCCCAGCTGATGCACCAGGTGCATGTGGCCGACCACGACATCGCGTGCATCCAGTGCCACACGCCGATCGAGCACCGCATCGTGTCGCTCACGACGACGCCCGAGCTGGACTGCAAGAGCTGCCACGCCGAAGTGCACCAGGCGCAGCAGCGGCTGTACGCCGGCGTCGGGGGGCATGGGACGGCCGTGCTGCCCAGCGCGATGTACCTGGCGCGCGTGTCCTGCGTCGGCTGCCATTCCGAGGCGGCGCGCATCAAGGGACACGAGCGCGTGCAGCTCGCCGGCGAGACCTCCTGCCTCGCCTGTCATGGCGTGCGGTACGCGAACATCCTTCCCGCCTGGCAGCAGAGCATGGAGGGGAAGGTGGCGCGGGTCGGCGCGGTGGTCGCCGGGGCGCGGGCGGTGGCCGGGGCGGGACCGCTGCGCCAGCGGGCGGCGGCGGAGAGTCTTCTCGTGCAGGCCGAGAGCAACGTGGAGCTGGTGCGCGTCGGCAAGGGTGCGCACAACATCGTCTACGCCGACCGCCTGTTGCGGTCCTCGCTCGATCTGGTGCGGGAAGCGGTACGGCAGGGTTCGCTTCCCTACCGCGTGCCGGCCGTGGACCTCGGTCCGGCGGTGAGCGGCAACGCCTGCCTCCAGTGCCACCTGGGTGTGGAACGGCGCGCGGGACGGTTCCAGACCGAGCCGTTCGATCACGCGCCGCACGTGCTGCGCGGCGGCATGGAGTGCACCGATTGCCACACGCCGCTGGACCGGCACGGCGGCACGACGCTCGCCTCCCCCGCGAGCTGCGACGCCTGCCACCACCCGGTGATCCAGCCGCTCGCCTGCGCGCGCTGTCACGAGGGGCCGGGCGGCGCGCCCGCGCAGACGTTCAGCCTCCCGAGCGGCGACTTCTCGCACCGTGCCCATGCCGCGGCCAACCTCGCATGCACGGCGTGTCACACCGCGCCCCTCATGAGCGCCCGCGATCTGCAGTGCGAGAGCTGTCACGATCAGCACCACCAGCCGGAGGTGGGGTGCGTGTCGTGTCACCGGGGAGGTGCGCTCGCGAAGCACAAGCGGGCCGATCACGTGGCCTGCGTCCAGTGCCACGCCCGGGCGGCGCGCGTGGATCGCTGGACCCGCGAGGTGTGCACGTCCTGCCATGTCGCGCAGCTGAATCACTACCCGAACCGTGCGTGCGACGTGTGCCACAAGGTGCCGCCGATGGGCACGACCCGCACTGCGGCTCCGCCCCCGCCTTCCGCGGCCCGGCCCTAAGGAGAGGCCCATGCGTGCCTTCGCTCGATCGGGGATGATCTTCGGCGCGGCGCTCCTCGCCCTCGCGGGAGCCGGCCCCCCCGCCGCGGCAGCGCAGCGGGCACAGGCCGTGGAGTGCGTCCGGTGTCACGGCAACCGGGACTTTCTCGTCGGCAAGGCGAGGGACGCGCGGCAGGACTCGGCGCTCTTCGTCCCTGCCGGCGCGCTGCAGGGCACCGTGCACGACACCCTGCGCTGCACCGATTGCCACCGCGGCTTCGAGGCCGGCTATCCCCATCGGGTCGGCGCGACCGTGGTGCCGTGCCAGACCTGCCACGAGCAGGCCGGTCGCGACTGGGCGGGGTCGATCCACGCGGCGAACGCCGCGAGCAAGGGCGACGCGCCCACGTGCGTCGGCTGCCACGGCGCGCACCAGGTGTACGGTGTCAAGGACACCCGCTCGCCGGTGTACGCCCTGAACGTGGCCGCCCTGTGCGGCCGCTGTCACGGCGACCGGCGCATCATCGGGACCTACTTCGCCACGGCCGATAAGACGCAGGGGCGCATCGCCACCACGCTGTACCCCAAGAGCGTTCACGGCGTCGCGTTGTCACGCGACGGGCTGGTCGTGTCGGCCACCTGCAACAACTGTCACGGGGCGCACAAGATCCTCCCCGCCGATTCCACAGGGTCGTCGGTGAATCGTGCGAACATCCCCGCCACCTGCGGCGCGTGCCATGCGGGGATCGTGGCGACCTACGATTCCTCGGCGCACGGCCCGACCTACCCGGCCCAGCACCGGACGACGACCGAGGGGGAGCACCGCCCCGTGTGCATCGATTGCCATTCGGCCCACGGCATCGTGCGGGCGGACCAGCCGCAGTGGCAGCTCGACGTGGTCGCGGAGTGCGGCAGCTGTCACGAGCGGCTGTATGAGACCTACTTCGACACCTACCACGGCAAGGTGACGCGGCTCGGCTTCACCCTCGCGGCGAAGTGCAGCGATTGCCACACCGCGCACAACATGCGCCCCGCGTCGGATCCACTGTCGTCGGTGTATGCGCTGAACCTGGTGAAGACCTGCGGACGGTGCCACACCGGGGCCACCTGGAACTTCGTCAAGTACTACGCCCACGGCGACCCGACGCAGCGCACCAAGTACCCCCTGCTGTACTGGCCGTGGCTCTTCATGACGGCCCTGCTGGTGGGCGTGATGTCGTTCTTCGGCATCCACACGGGGCTGTGGCTGATGCGCAGCGTGCTCGATCGCCGGCGCGGCGGAGGTGAGAAACCATGACTCAGCGCGCAGTGAACGCCGCCGACCGCGGCGCGGGACCGTACCTGTGGCGGTTCTCACCGCTCAACCGGGGCCTCCACGCGTTCATGGTCATCTCGTTCTTCGGCCTCGTGATCACCGGCCTTCCCCTCAAGTTCGCCTACGCCCCCTGGGCCCGGGTGCTGGTCCGGATGATCGGCGGACTCGAAGCGGCGGGATACCTCCACCGGATCTGCGCGGTCATCACCTTCGGGTATTTCCTCACCCACGTCGGATATCTCGTGTACCGTCTGGTGACGGGCCCGAACCGCAAGTCGATCCTCTGGGGCCCCGATTCGATGGTGCCGCAGGGGAAGGACCTCCGCGACATCGCGCAGATGTTCAAGTGGTTCTTCGGCAAGGCGCCGCGGCCGCAGTTCGAGCGCTACAGCTACATGGAGAAGTTCGACTACTGGGCGGTGTTCTGGGGGGTCGCCATCATCGGGGGCTCGGGACTGCTGCTCTGGTTCCCGGAGTTCTTCGCGAAACTGCTGCCGGGCTGGGCGTTCAACGTCGCCACCATCATCCACAGCGACGAGGCGCTGCTCGCCAGCGCGTTCATCTTCACGATCCACTTCTTCAACGTGCACTTGCGTCCGGAGAAGTTCCCGATCGACACGATCATCTTCACGGGCCGGGCCACGACCGGTTACATGGAGGAGGAGCACCCGTTGGAGGTCGAGCGGGCTCGCCGCGAGGGCAAACTCGAGGGCCGCGTGGCGCCGGCCGCCTCACCCGCCGCGTACCTGTGGTCCATGGGGTTGGGCTTCTTCTCGCTGGGACTCGGCATC
>DATGDE010000443.1:0-17338 GCA_035311125.1 Gemmatimonadales bacterium | reverse complement strand
GGATCGCTCGGCCAAGGTGCGGACCTACAATTTTCCTCAGAATCGCGTCACCGATCACCGCATTGGCTACACCGCCCACAACATCGCCGACGTGCTCGACGGCCGGCTGGACGACCTGATCGATGCGCTGCGGTTGGCCGGGGAGCGCGAGCGGCTCAGTGCCTGACCTGACCACGGTCGAGGCGACCCTGGGCGCCGAGATGGACGCCGCCGCCGTGTTCCTGCATGGGGCCGGAGTGACCGACCCCAGGCGCGAGGCGGTCCGGCTGTGGGCGGCGGTCGCCGGGGTGCGACCGGGAGACGCGTGGCTGCGCCGGGATCGCGCGGCGGACCCCGGGACGACTGAGCGCTTCCGTACGGCCGTTCGTCGGCGGGCGGACGGCGTGCCGGCCGCCTACGCAGCGGGGACCGCCGCCTTTCGGACACTCGAGCTGGCGATCGACCGACGTGCCCTCATCCCGCGGCCGGAAACCGAAGGCCTGGTCGATCTGGTGCTCGCCTGGTGCAGGGGGCGGGGTGCGGGGAGCGGGGCAGGCGGCATCGCCGCCGACGTCGGCACGGGAAGCGGCTGTATCGCCCTGTCGCTCGCGGTGGAAGGAGCATTCGCGTGCGTGATCGCCACCGATCTGTCGGCAGCGGCGGCGACGCTGGCCCGTGAGAACGTGGCGCGCGTGGCACCGTCGGTACCGGTGGATGTGCGCGTGGGCGATTTGCTGACACCGCTCGGCGGCGAGCGCTGTCGTGTGGTGGTCGCCAATCCGCCGTACCTCACTGAGGACGAGTGGACTGCCCTCGCTCCTTCCGTGCGCGACTGCGAGCCGAAGATCGCACTTGCTTCCGGCACCGACGGCCTGGAAGCCACACGCAAACTGCTGGCCGGTGCCCGCGCCGTCCTCGAGCCAGGGGGATTGCTGGCTCTGGAGATCGACGAGCGGCGCGCCGATGCGGTTGGGGAGCTCGCCGGGGCGGCGGGCTGGCAGGTGAGCATTCATCGAGACGTGTTCGGCCGGCCGCGCTACGCGCTGGCGGTCTGACGGCGGAGGATTCCGTGATCGACGAGAAGGCGCAGGATCTGGGGCGGCTGATCGGGCAGACCGAGGAGTACAAGGCCCTGAAGCGGGCGAGCGAGCGGTTGCGCGAGGACGCCGAGTGTCAGCGGCTGCTCGCCGACATGGAGAAGCTCACCGGGGCGATCGAAGGGGCGGCCCGGAACGGCAAGGAGCCCACACCCGAGCAGGCCGAGCAGTACGACAAGGCGGTGCAGGGCATTCAGGTGAACCAGGTGTATCAGCAAATGGCCGTGGCCCAGGCGAATTTCGAGAAGCTCATGGCCAAGGTGAACGCGCGCATCTATGAAGGCATTCAAAAGGGCGCAGCGAGCCCGATCATCACGCTGGGTTGATTATCGTGTCGGGGATGTTTGTGGTGGTGGAGGGGCCGGAAGGAGCGGGGAAGTCCACGCTGGTGCGTGCGCTGGGGGGACGCCTGCTGGCCGAAGGGATGCAGGTGCTCCCGGTGCGGGAGCCCGGTGGAACCCCGGTCGCCGAGGCCGCGCGCAAAGTGGCGTTGCGGTCGCGACATGAGCTGTCGGCGGCCGCGGAGCTGTTTCTCATCCTCGCGGCCCGGGCGGATCTCGTGGCGCAGGTGATCCGGCCGGCGCTGGAGGGCGGGCAGGTGGTGCTGGCCGATCGCTTCGATCTGTCCACGCGCGCCTACCAGGTTGCCGGTCGCGGCCTGCCTTCGCATGATGTGGATGCGGCCTTGCGGCTGGCGACGGGCGGCCTGGTGCCCGATCTCACCCTGGTGTTGGACATCCCGGTGGAGGTCGGCCGGGAGCGCCAGCGCAGGGCACGGAAGGTGCAGGACCGGTTCGAGCGCGAGGACGACGCGTTTCATGAACGGGTACTGGCGGCCTACCGGAACGCCGCAGGCCCCGGCGTGGTTCATCTCGATGCGACGTCGTCCAAGAAAACGGTGCTGGACGCGGCCTGGCGGGAGCTGCAGGCGGTGACCGTACTGACTACGCGAGGGATCTCATGAATCGCAAATGGTTGCTCGTCTCCGCCATGACCGTGGTCGCCCTGGTGACCGGCGGCTGGTTGCTGCAGCGCGACACGGGCCCGCAGGGAACCGTCTACCAGCAGGCGCGGATGTTCGACGACGTGCTGTCCCGCGTCGCCGACTTCTACGTCGACTCGATCGACGAGCGGAAACTGTATCAGATGGCGATCGACGGCATGCTGGATCAGCTGCACGACCCCTATTCGGTCTACCTGAAGCCGGAGGATTTTCACAGCCTGAACGAGCAGACGACCGGCGACTACGGCGGTCTCGGGCTGCAGATCGAGGTACGCAACGGCTGGATCACGGTGGTCGCGCCGCTCCCCGACACCCCGGCGGAGCGGGCGGGCGTGCAGACCGGCGACGAGATCGTCGCACTCGACGGGCGCTCGACCGAGGGCTGGAAGCAGGACGAGGCAGTGAATCAGCTGCGCGGCACGCCGGGCTCGACCGTCGAGCTGAAGATCCGGCGCGTCGGTGTCGATGCGCCGATCGCGTTCAAGCTCACGCGGGCCAAGATCCATATCCGCTCGGTCCAGGTCGCCATGATGCTGGACGATCGCGTCGGCTATGTCTCGCTCAGTCCGGTCAGCCAGACGTCGGCGGACGAGGTGGCGCAGGCGGTCGACAGCCTGATCGCCAAGGGCATGAAGTCGCTGGTGTTCGACCTGCGCGGCAATCCGGGCGGCTTGCTGACGCAGGGAATCGCCGTCAGCGACCTGTTCCTCGATCCGGGGCAGGAAATCGTCGCGACCCGCGGCCGGGCGCCGGACGCGTCGCACACCTACCGCGACAGCCGGCCGCAGCGCTGGCCCAAGCTGCCGATCGTGGCGCTCGTGAACGCCGGGACGGCGAGCGCGGCGGAAATCATCGCCGGTGCGTTGCAGGACCACGACCGCGCGCTGGTCGTCGGGACGCCGACGTTCGGCAAGGGCCTCGTGCAGTCGCTGTACATGCTCTCTCCCGAGACGGCCCTGAAGCTGACCACCGCCCGCTGGTACACGCCCAGCGGCCGCACCATTCAGCGAGCCAGCAAGAGCGAAGCGGATCAGATGGCGACGCTGGAGGCGGCGGCGCTGGGCAAGGACACGGTGTCCGACAGCGCTCCGATGTTCCACACCGACGCCGGGCGCAACGTGCGCGGCGGCGGCGGCATTCGGCCCGACATCTTCGAGGCGCCCGACACCTTCACCACCGCCGAGCGCGCCTTCGTGCGGGGGCTGGGGAGCAACGTCGCGACGTTCCGCGACGTCCTCACGGGATACGCGCTGGAGCTTAAGTCGGGTCACGCGCTGGCGTCCGCGCAGTTCCCGGTCACACCGGCGATGGTGGACGAGGTGATCCGGCGGCTGCACCAGCGCGGCGCGACGGTGTCCGACAGCCTCGCGGCCGGGGCACGGTCGCTGATCCGCGACGAGCTCGGATATGAGGCCACGCGGTATGTGTTCGGTCGTGGAGCGGAGGTGCTCCGCCGCATGCATGACGACCATCAGGTGCAGGAGGCGGTCGATTTCGCGCGGCGGGCTCGCGCGCCGCAGGATCTCTTCGCTCTCGTGACCGCGGGCGGCGCACAGCAGCGCAGCCCGTGACCGCGGGACCGGGGCCGGCTCCCCTTGCTGTGGGGGTAGTCGGCCCCGGCCGAGCCGGTACCGGCCTCGCCCTCGCCTGGGCGCAGGCCGGTCATGACGTCCGGCTGCACGGGCGACGGCTCAAGTCGGTCCCCACGCCTCTCACGCTCACGGTCGGTGCGGCCGACGCGCCGCCTCCCTGGCTCTCGGCCGTCGCCGTGGTCGTGCTCGCCGTTCCCGACGACGCCATTGCTCCGCTGGCCCGCGCCCTCGCGCGGGCCGGCTCGCTGGCGGCGGATCAGGTGGTGCTGCACCTCTCGGGCCTGCTGGATCACGGAGCCCTCGCTGCGCTCTCCGTGAGCGGAGCGGCCCTCGGCTCGCTCCATCCACTCCAGACATTGGTCGAGCCCGAGCGGGCGCCCGGGCATCTGCGCGGTGCCTGGGCCGCGGTGGAGGGCATGCCGCGCGCGGTTGCGACGGCCGAGCGGCTGGCCCGCGACGTCGGGCTGCGTCCCTTCCAGGTGCGGGCCGAGGACAAGGCGCGCTACCATGCAGGCGCCGTTTTCGCCTCGAACTACTTCGTGGTGGTGGAAGCGGTTGCCCAGGAGCTGCTGCGGTCCACGGGGTTGAGCGAGTCGGATGCCTGGAGCGCGCTCGCGCCGCTGGCCGCAGGCACGCTGGACAACCTCCGCCGTGGGGGCCCGCTGGGCGCGCTCACCGGGCCCGTCGTGCGCGGTGATGCCGACACCGTGGCGCGCCACCTGGCCGCGCTGGCAGGGGACCAGCGCGACACCTACAGACAGTTAGGGAAGCTTGCCCTCGACCTTGCCCGCCGGCGCGGTCTCGACGAGGCCGCCGCGACCCGCCTGGCGGGGGTGCTGGCTACTGATCCACCACCCGGACGCCCCGGGGAGCGCTGAAGCGGAACTCCCCGGAGGGCACTGCCGCGTTGGGCTGCAGGTTGGTGAGGCGCACCGAGCGCTCCTGCCCTCCCGTTTCGACCAGATCCACCCGCCGCACCAGCCCGTCGCTGCGCCCCACCCAGATCATTGCCGAGACGTAGGGCTGGGTGTCGTCGCGCGGGGTGAGGGCGACCACGTCTGACCATCCTGCCGCGGTCGAATCGGCCCGGACGTACCGCGCCGTGTAGCGCTCGCGGGGACGTTCCACGAATTGACCGATGAGGTTGGGCCCCGTGGTCCCGGTGCGCGGAATGCGGCTGCGGATCACCTGCCCGGGCTCGGTGCTCGGGGTGTAGAGCCACAGATAACGCCCGTCGGCCACGATCCGATCGCCCGCGGGTGACGTGAAGCGCATCGCGAAGCGGCTGGGGCGCTGCTGAAACAGGCGGCCGCGGGTCGTGTCGGGCTCGCCCACCATCGGATTGGTGATGATCTGCACGAAGGAGGCAGTGAGGGTTTGCACGCCCTGGTAGACCGTGCTCGCGTGGTCGAGAATCGGCCACGGGTCCTGCAGGGAAGGATCCGCGAGCGGACGGGTGGAGAGCACCGTCAGGAAGCCCGCGAGCGCCGCCAGGCGTACCATGCGCTACGCGCCCACCGCCGCCGGCTCGGCGATCCGCCGGCCGATGACTTCGGCGATGACGCGCACCTCGCGCATCAATTGTGTGAACTGATCGGGGAACAGCGACTGGGCGCCGTCGGACTTGGCGGCCTCAGGGTCGGGATGGACCTCGACCATCACCCCGTCGGCTCCGGCGGCCACGGCGGCGCGCGCCATGGGAATCACCTTCTCGCGCAACCCGGTCGCGTGGGAGGGGTCGGCGATGATCGGCAGGTGCGAGAGCTTCTGGACGACCGGAATGGCGCTCAGATCGAAGATGTTCCGGGTCACGGTATCGAACCCCCGCACCCCCCGCTCGCACAGGATGACGTCGTGGTTTCCCTCGGCGAGCACGTATTCGGCCGAGAGCAGGAGCTCGGTGATCGTGGCCGAGATGCCGCGTTTCAGGAGCACCGGCTTGCCGGCGCGGCCCGCCGCGCGCAGCAGCGAGAAGTTCTGCATGTTGCGCGCCCCGATCTGCACGATGTCGGCTACCTCCGACACCCATCCGACGCCGTCGGGGTCCATCGCCTCGGTGCAGATCAGCATGCCGGTTTCCGCGCGGGCCTGGGCCAGCAGCCGCAGCCCGGGCCGTCCCAGCCCCTGGAACGAATAGGGCGAGGTGCGCGGCTTGAATGCGCCGCCGCGCAGGATGACGGCGCCCGCCTCCTTCACCAGGCGGGCGGCCTGGATGATCTGCTCCTCCGATTCGACCGAACACGGCCCGGCGATCACGATGACGTCGTTGCCGCCGACGGCGACGCCGCCGGGCAGTCGCACCACGGTGTTCTCGGGCTGCCATTCCCGGCTCACCTGCTTGTACGGCTTGGAGACGTGGATGACGTCCTGGACGCCGGGCAGTCCCTCGAGGCGTGAGGAATCCACCCGGCCGTCGTTGCCCACGAGGCCGACGGCGGTCCGTTGCGCCCCGGGCATGGGACGGGCCTGATAGCCCATGTCCCGGATCACCTTGACGACCCGTTGGACCTCCTCGTCGGTCGCCCCGTGGCGCATCACGATCAGCACAACGTCATCTCCCTGCTAGATGGTGAACCGGTCGCCGTCCGCCGCCGCGGTAACCGGACCGCCGAAGCGGCCCGCGGCGCTCTTGGCGGGATCGGAATTCTCGACAGAAGGATAGAAGTGCGTCAAGACGAGGCGTTTTGCCCCGGCGGCGCGGGCCAGTTCCCCCGCCCGCTCGGGGGTCAGGTGGATGTCCAGCGCCTTCCCCTCGGGCAGCGAACACTCCGCCAGCAGCACGCTGCATCCCGCGGCCCACCGCGCCAGCTCGGGCGATGGCCCCGTGTCTCCCGTATACACCAGGCGGCCCTCAGGTGCCGTGAGACCGAAGGCGACGCTCTCCTCGGTGTGCGGCACCGGGAAGGATTCGAGCGACAGCTCCGCGTCCAGCGGGAACGGCTCGCCCGGCTCGACATCCATGATCAGCAGCGGGAATCCCGGGTCGAGCAGCCACGAACCATATCCCTCGGCGAGCGCCTTCACCAGCCGCACCACGCCGCGAGGCCCCAGCACGACCAGGGGCTCGCTCCGCGCCGGCATCGTCGTGTACTTGAGGGCGTACACGAGCATCGGCAGATCGGCGAAATGATCCGGATGAAAGTGCGACAGCGCGACGTGCGTGATGTCGCTCCAGGGAAGGCCGAACTGAGCCAGCCGATGCAGGGTTCCGGGCCCGCAGTCGAGCAGCACCCGCACGCCGCCCCGCTCGACGTAATGGGCGGCGCCGGTGCGATGCGCCGAGGGGGCGACGGTGCCCGTGCCGATGGTGATCAGTTCCACGGCGTCATGACGTCCTTCCGCGGTACACGATGCGTTTGAACTGAATTACGCCGCCGAACTTCAACTTGTACAGGTACACCCCTGCCGGCACCCAGGCGCCGTCGTCGGCGCGCCCGTCCCAGGCGAGCCGCGGGTCGCACAGTCCGGTGCCGGTGTTGCCGCGCCCATAGCGGCCGGCGGGCAGAATGGCGGGGAAGTCGCTGCCGGGAATCAGGTGACGGACGATGCCACCGCGCAGGCTGAGGATCTCGAGCGTGACCTCCCCGGGCTGGGCGAGATCGAACCAGATGCAGGTCGCCGTGCTGGCCGTCGTGGGGAACGGGTTGGGAAAGTTCTGGTAGAGCAGCGTGGCCGGCGGCGTCGCCGCGTCGAGCACCAGGAACGGGGCCGGGGACGTGACGAGCAGCGAATCGCTTCCCGCGCGAACGACGAGCCCCCAGCGGTAGGTCGCGTCCCGCTCCAGCGGACGTGGCAGCTGGTACAACGTATCGGTCAGGGCGGTCGCGGTGAACTGGGGCGTCGCGCTGTTGGTGCGCCGCACGAAGAAATCGTAGCTGAAGGGTCCGGGCGGGGTCGCGATCGCCGCCGGAGACCAGGTGAAGGTCGGCTGGACCTCCGACGTCGTCGATCCGGCGGAATCGGCGAGCACGTTCAGATGCGCCCAGGCCGGGACGGCGACGGGGCCCACCGGTCCCGTGGATGCCGTGATGCCTGTCGCGCTGGTGGCATCCACCTGCCAGAACAGTGGGGCGCCGGGCTGCAACGGCCGCAGTAGTGTGTACTGCTCGATCGTGAGCAGCGTATCCACCACGGCCGGGGTGAGGCTCGAATCGCGGGCGATCCGGAGGCGGTAGGTCACCGGCTGGGCGAACCCGGGGACCGATCCGACATCCCAGCGAAACGTGGGCGTGATCGAGGCGAGCGTCGGCGGCAGCGGGGCCAGCGGCGTCACGCCGCCGGCGAAGACGGCCGCGGCGCTCACGTCGGGACGACCCCAGCCGCGGATCGAATCGGGAGCCGCGCGGTTGCTGCCCTCGCTCCGAAGAGCGGCCCGCAGCGCGAGCGGGCCGATGCCCGGATGCAGCTGCTCGACGAGCGCCGCGGCGGCCGCGATGAGCGGAGTGGCGAAGGACGTCCCGGCGAGGCGGGCGAGCGAGCTGCCGGCGACCGCGCAGACGTCGAGGCCGGGCGCCGTGAGGTCGGGCTTCAGGCGGCCGTCGGCGGTCGGCCCGCGCGAGGAGAAGCCCGCGATCGCGCCGAGGGAATCCTCGGCGCCGACCGTGATCACCGAGCGTGCATCGCCGGGGGTGACCAGGGTGCGGAACCCCGGTCCCTCGTTGCCGGCGGCGGTGACGACGAGAATGCCGTGGGCGGCGGCCGAATCGGCCGCGACGGAGGTAACCGCGATGTCGCCGTTGAGCTGAGCCGGGGTGTAGCTGAAGCCGTTGTCAAAGACCAGATACCCGAGGCTCGACGAGGCGATATCCACGCCGATGGAATCGGCCCATTCCAGGGCGGCGACGTAATTGTCCTCTTCCACCCGTGTCTCGGACCGGATGTCCTCCGTCTTGGCCAGGAGGTAGGACGCTCCCCGGGCGACTCCCACCAGCCGGCCCGGCACGAGGCCGGCGAAGAGAGACCACACCGCGGTGCCGTGGGCCTGCGCCCCGGGTTGATCGTTGGGCTCATCGCGCACGATCGAATCGCCGAACACGAAGTCCCGCTGCGCCGTGACGGTGACGCCGGCGAACGCGGGATCCAGTGTGTTGAAGCCCGCATCGAGGATCGCGATGCGGATGCCCGCGCCGCTCACGCCGGCATCTGCGAGCGGTCGGAGCCCCAGCTGCCGGTACGGCATCTCGGAGGGGCCGTACGTCGGGTCGCCCGATGCGGGGCAGGTATCCGCGGCTGCGGCAGCGAGCTCGTCGACGGGGGCCGGCCGGGGCACTGGAGGTCGCCGCCAGCGTCCCACCGGCTGCAGGCGCTGGACCCAGCGTTCACGGACGAGCCGAGATAGTACCACGGTGGACGCGGTGGCGCTCACGGCGTGGAGCCAGCGACTGGCGTTCCGGACGGCGGCGCCCAGGACCGTCGCGCGCCGCACTCCGTCTGCCACGGGAACGTCCTGCCGCAGGAAGATCCACACGGTGAGCGTCGTATCGCGGGCCAGGGCGGCGGCGAGCGGAGGGGACACCACCGGTCGCTGTGCGCCAAGCGGTGCGGCCGGCAGGGCACTCGAGAGCAGGCCGACGGTCAGCAACCCCCGGCCGCGGAATCCGGGGCGTGGCGGACGACGCGTCATCCCGCTCAGGCGGTGGCGAGCTGGCCCAGCCGCACACCCACGATCGTCGAGACGCCGGGCTCCTGCATCGTGACGCCGTACACGGCGTCGGCGGCCTGCATGGTCCGCGGATTGTGGGTGATGACGATGAACTGCGTCTGTGTCTTGAACTCCGCGAGGAGGCGCACGTACCGCCCGACGTTCGCGTCGTCCAGCGGAGCGTCCACCTCGTCGAGGAGGCAGAAGGGGCTGGGGCACGCGAGGAAGATGGCGAACAGCAGCGATACCGCGACGAGCGTCCGTTCGCCCGAGGAGAGCAGGTGGATGCGCTGCGTGCGCTTGCCGCGCGGCGCCGCGTGGATTTCGATCTCGCTCTCCAGCGGCTCGTCCTCGTTGGCGAGGCGCACGTCGCACTCGCCGCCGCCGAACAGCGTCTGGAACACAGTGCGGAAGTTTTCGCGGACTTTGCCGAAGGACTCGAGGAACAGCTCCTTGGCGGTCTGGTCGATCTCGCGCGCCGCCTGCTGGAGCGAGGTACGGGCCGCGACGAGGTCGTCGCGCTGCGTCATGAGGAACTCGAGCCGCTTCACCTCTTCGGCGTGCTCCTCGACGGCCAGCGCGTTCACCGGTCCCACCGCGTCGATCGCTCCCTGGAGGCGCTCGTTCTCCTGGCGCAGCCACTCGAGATCACCGACGACCTCGGGCGCCTCCCGCAGCAGCTGGGCGAGCGGCTTGCGCCACTCTGCCTCGACGCGCTCGGCGATGGCCCGCTTGCGTCCTTCCAGCTCGGTGCGCTCCATGGCGAGGCGGTGCTCCTCCTCGCCGAGCGCCGTCAGCGCCGCGCGAGCCGCCTCGACCGCCACCTCGCTCGCCGTCACGGCGGTCTCCGCTTCCGTCACGCCGCCTGCCGCGCCGTGCGCCGCGCTCTCGAGCTCGCCCAGCGCGAGGCGGCGCTCCTGCAACGCATCCTGCCACTGCGCCCGCTGGGCGGTGAGGGCCGCGCTGGTCGCGTCGATCTCCGTCACTTCGGCCGCCAACGCGGCCGCCTCACGGCGCGCCGCGGCGGTTTCGGCCGCCGCCCGGTCGGCCCGCTCGCGGGCAGCACCGAGCCGCGCCTCCATCTGCGCCGCCTCCACCTGCCAGTGGACCCGTTGTTCCCGGGCGCGCTCCTGTTCCGCCTCCAGCGCGGCCAGATTGTCCCGCTCGGTGGCGAGGCCGTCCTCGTGGAGCCGGCGCGCGTGCGCGCGCGTCTGGATCGCGGTGTCGAGTGTCTCTACGCGTGGGCTTACCTCCTGCAGCCGCAACGTCAGCCGCTCGACCAGCGCGGCGGATTCCGCCAGCTCGCGCCGCGCGTGCGCGAGCACGCGCTCGGCGTCGGACGTGCGGGCTCCGCTCTCGAGCTCTTCCCGGCGGTGCCGGTCGGCCGCCTCGGCGGCTGCGGTGAGGGCCGTCTGCGAGTCGCCGAGCTCCCGGATGGTGCCATCGAGGGAGGACTGCGTCCGGTCCCGGGCAGCCTCCGCAGTGGCGATGTCGGCGATCAGCGCGTCGAGCTCGGCGCGGCGCTGCAGCGGACCGCTGCCCGAGGTGGCATTGCCGTCCAGGAAGATCGCGCCGTTGGCCCCGCGCAACGTGCGGCCGTCGTCCAGCACCTCGTGGCCGGCGAGGAGGGCGCGTACCCACGCGACGGCGGGCCCGTCCACGCGCAGGTCGTCGCGCAAGGGATGGCCGTCGGCTGCGAGCCGCGGCCCGGGCGAGCAGGGGAGAAGCACGAGGGGGCCCGGGTGCTGCGCGGTGTGCCAGTGGCGAATCTCGTCCGCCGCGGCCGCATCGCGCACGAGGACGGCGTGGAGCCATTCGCCAAGCAGCCGCTCGGCCAGCTCGGCATCACGCCGGCTGGTCCGCACGAAGTCCGCGAGCGGACCGAGCACCGCGTCCCCGAACTGATCGCGGGCCGCCAGCAGCGCCTGAGCGCCCGGGGCGAGTCCGACATGGCCGCGCTCCAGTTCGGACAGCGCGTCGCGCCGTGCGGCGAGCTGCGACCAGGCGTTCTCGGCCTGGCGGCGGGCCGTCCGGGCGTTCACTTCCTGCTCCTCCAGGCTGGCGACGCGACGCCGCGCGAGCTGGACTGCCTCGACCGCACGCACCGCGGCCTGCGCCGCCGCCGCCGCACCCCCGGTCGCGGTGGTGAGCGCTTGCTCGGCCGCGGCCACCGCCTGCTGGCCCGCGGCGCGTTGCGCCGTCGCGGCCTGCAGCTGCTGTTGCAGCTCGCCCCGTTCCCGCTCGAGCGCCCCGCGCTCGATCTCGTGCTCCCGCGCCGCTTCGGTCGTCTCCTGCAGCTGCACCTCGAGGGCGCGAACCCGTTCGCGCAGCGCGCCGAGTCGGGTGCGTACGTCGCCTTCGAGCGTCGCGCGGCTGGACAGCTCCTGCTGCACCGTCGCCAGCTCGGCGTCCGCGCTCGCGCGCTCGGCCTCGGCCGCATCCCGCTCCCGCCCTGCCTGCGCCGCGCGGCGCTCCCGCTCGACGCGCTCCTCGAGCGCCCGCTCCCGGCGCTGGGCAGCGTTCGTCAATCGCTCCGCGGCGACCGCCAGATCACCCTGGAGGCGCTCGGCCTCGAGCTTGGCGTCGGCCAGGCGCCGCTCCACTTCCGTACGACGCGCCTCGGCCGTGTGGCGCGCCTGAATGCCCGCTTCCCGTTCCCGCTCGGCATCCGCGAAGCGCGCCCGGGCCGCCGGCATACTCTCCGTCAGCTCCCGCGTGCGGACCCCCAACGCTCCCAGCGCCAGGTCGAGATCCTCGATCTCCCGGCGCACCAGCGTGACGGCCACGCCGAAGCGCTCCTCGACCATCTTGGTGTAGCGCTCGGCCTTGCCGCGCTGGCGCGCTAGGCTGCGGACCTGCGTCTGCACTTCGGAGATGAGATCTTCGAGGCGGGCCAGATCGCCCGCCGTTTCCTCGAGCCGCCGCTCGTAGCTCTCCTTGCGGTTCCGGTACAGCCCGATGCCCGCGGCCTCCTCGAAGAGTGCGCGCCGTTCTTCGGCTTTCTCGGAGAGCAGGGCATCGATCATCTTCGCTTCCATCACGACGGCGGCGTCCGCCCCCAGACCGGTGCCGCGCAGCAGGTCCTGGATGTCGCGCAGCCGCACCGGGGAGCGATTGAGCAGGTAGTCGCTCTGCCCCGAGCGCGACAGGCGCCGGGTGATGACCACCTCCTGGTAGGCGATAGGCAGCGAGCCGTCGGCATTGTCGAACACGAGGGAAACCTCGGCGACGTTCACCGGCCGGCGCCCCGTCGACCCCTGGAAGATCACATCTTCCATCTTGCCGCCGCGCAGCAGCCGGGGGGACTGCTCGCCCAACACCCAGCGCACGGCGTCGGAGATGTTCGACTTCCCGCAGCCGTTCGGGCCGACGATCGCGGTGACACCCAGATCGAACGGCAGGTCCACCGATCCCGCAAACGACTTGAAGCCAACCAGCTCGAGACGGCTCAATCTCATGGGGTGCGATCCGTCCGGGTGACCAGGGTGGTGGCGATGCCCAGGCGCCGCAGCTGCGAGGCCGCGACGCTCGCCTGATCCGGTTGCTCGAACGCGCCGACCAGTACCGCGTTGCGCACCCCCCAGCGTACGCCGGTGAGGCCCGCCGTGCGCAACCGACTCGCATCGGCGGAGTGGGCCAGCACGAGGGAGTATGGCGCGAGCAGCGGCGTCCCGGCGCCGCGCGCCGCCAGACCGCGGTCCCACAGCATGCGCCGGGCTCTGGCGGCCGTCACGCGGTCGGCGAAGGCACCGGCGAGGACGCGATACCAGACGGCGCCCGACGCGTCGGGCGCAAGCGGGCTCACGAACGCGGCGATACCGGCCGCGGCGAGGTGGTCCACGTGCGCCTGCGCGCGCTCCGCCGACCCGTAGGCGGCGAGCTGCAGCGTCCATCCTCCCGAATCGCTGCGAGCCAGCGTCGGCAGTCCGGGATCGGGATTGGACAGCGAGTCGGTCGAGATCGACGCCTGGGCGGTGCCGAAGGACTCCCGGCTGAATGGCAGACGCGCGGCCGATGTGGAGCCGGGAATGGCCCCGTGCGGCGTCAGCAGGAATACCGTCGCGATGATCGCCGCGGCCGCGGCGGCTACCAGGAGGCCGGAGCCAAGCCGGCTCGGCCGCTCGGCAATGCGGAGCGCGGGGGTGGCGGCCGGCGCAGTCGCGCTCCACCGCTCCCGTACGACGCCCAGCAACTCGATGCCGCGCTCGCGCGCGGCCAGGAGCGCGCGCCCTGGAACGGAACCCAGGTCCACTCCTCCGGGTGAGAGCGCGAGCACACCGTCGGGCTCGGCGCCGAACTCGGCGAGGCGCTCTGCAGCAAGGAGCACGAACAGCAACGCTCCTTCGTTCCGGAAACCCGCCTGCAGCCGGCGCCACCGCGGGGACGAGATCACGGCCGCGGCGTCTGCGACCGGCGTCCCGGCCGGCAGAAAGTGGATGCCGTCTTGATCGCGAGCGACGTCGCTCAGCGCGGCGTCGCTCGCGAACGCATCGGCGATGCCCGGCGTCGGCGCGAGGCCCTTGAACTGATGCAGCAGCGGCGCCTCGAGCCGCAGATCGACGAGCGCCACCGCCCGCCGCACCTTGTGGCCGCCCGCCGCCGCGGCGCGCGCGACGGTCCAGGCCGACTCGGCCGCCCAGCGCGTGTCCTCCGTGACGGGTACGATGACGACAAGCGCGGCGTCTCGAACCAGCGGCGGCACCAATCGATCGAGCCGGGAGCGGGGCAGGGCGTGCAGCGTCATTGGCCGGGCCGGTAGATCCAGTAGGGGCGCCCGAGCTTGCGGCCGATGACCTCGGCCTGATCCCGGGTGGGGTACGGTCCCAGCACCACGCGGTATCCCTCATCGGCGGAGACGGGCGCCAGCACCTTGGCGGGGAGCCCCGCACGGATCAACTCGTCCGCCATCTGCTGCGACCAGGTCTGGTTGCGCGAGACGGACACCTGAACGAAGAGCGGACCCTCGGTCCCCGTCGAATCGGCGGCAGCCGCGGTGCCGGCGGCAGCCGCCGTGGCGGCGCCGCGAGGCGCCCAGGCGGTGGCTACCCAGAGGTCGCCGGCGCCCTGGGTTACCCGACCGGTTTCCAGCAGCGAGTCGGGGCGCACGGCCACGACATCGTCACCTCGCCGCACCAGCAGCGAGCCGTCGGGCGCGATGGTCGGCAGGTCCACGAGCCAGGGAGTGGGTAGGCCGCCGACCAGCTGCTTGATCGGCAGATCGACTACCCAGACGGTGTCGCCCACCGAGGGCCGCGCAAGCAGCCACTGTCCAAAGGGATCGAGCCGGAGGGCGGCCGCCGGCGTGGGAAGCGCCACGCCGTCGATCTCCTTCAGGCCGTAACGGTCGATGACGGCGAGCCCCAGACCGCTGCGGCTGCCCACGTACACGCGGTGGCCCGACGGCGAGAAGAGAAGCGCCCGCGGATGGTCGGCGATGTGCACGAATCCCGGCTCCCGCCGGCCTAGTGGATCGAGCAGGGTCACACCCGAGTCGCTCGCCACGGCGACCAGATCGCCCCACCGGCTCGCCTCCACGTCCCCGTCCGCGGTCAGCGGCCGCGAAGCCTGCGGCTGGTCGGCCGCGGCGACGAGCAGAGCGGGCTGATCTCCGCCGACCGTGGCGACGAGGCGCTCGTCCGAGGCGCCGAACAGCTCGGTGGGATCGCTGCTCAACGGGTGCGGCCAGGTGAGCCGGACGCGCCGCGACCAGGTCGTGACGCGCCGCTTTGCGTCCACGGCGTAGACCGTGCCGTCCGGTCCGAGGGTGGCGCGCTGCACGTCGGTGGCGACGGTGTCGACCCGGCCGCTTTCCAGGTCGAGCCCCAGCACCTCGTGTTTGGCGGTGCGGACGAACAGCTCGGCGCCATCGGGGTCCACCCCGAGCACCCGCTCCACGGCCGGGAGGCGGCCGCGCAGCGTCGTCGGCCAGGGGGAGAGCGTGGGGAGGCGGTACAACTGGGCCGCCCCCCCGCCCGCCGCCACGCGGATGGCGAAGCCCGCGCGCCGGCCCGGAGGCCCGACTTGTGGTCTAAGTGAAGGGGCTGCAGCCGATTGCGACGACGATCCACCCGGCGCTTGGGTGCGACAGCCACACAGCGCCGCCAGCAGCAGGAGGGGGAAGTAGCGAGGTGGCAGCAAATGGCCTCGCCGCAAGATAGGAATGCGACGAGGCCAATGCAAGTGGTGCAGCCGCGCGGAGTTAGAAGGTCGGCCCCAGACTGATCGTCCAGTAGGCCTTGTTGTGGGGACGATCCAACGGCTTCGCGATGTCGAATCGCAGGATCACGAATCCCAGGAGATTCACCCGAATCGAACCGCCGTAGCTCCGCAGCAACGACCGGACGACCAGAGGGTCGTTGGTCGGGTCGTAGTTCAACTTCACTTTGGTGCCGGACTGCCAGGCGACTCCGGCGTCATAGAACAGCGCGCCCTCGACTGGGGGCAAACCAACCGGCAGGAAGCCAAGCACGAGGCTGCGCGTGAGTGGGAAACGAAACTCAATGTTGCCGACCGCGATCCTGGTCCCGATCAGCTGATCGAGCTCGCTGCAGCCGGTGTACCCGGAGGTATTCGCGAAGCCGCCGCGGCATTCGTTGTTGATGATCGATCCCGAGGTATACCCGCGAATCAGCTCGGTGCTGCCGAGGAAGATCGGGAACAGATTGGCGTCGCGCCCCGTGGTGCCGTAGAACAAGCCGCGCACGGCCAGCGTAAACGGCCGGAAGAACAGGTAGCGGCGATAGTCGGCGGTCATGGTGGCGAACCGCTTGTTGCCGAACGCTGGGGAGATGCCGAAGCGCGAGCGGCTGCCGGAGAAGGGTCCGACGTAGCTGAACAGGGCGTTGTCATGCACGAGGGCGAGGCTCGGCTGCACGTAGCCCAAGGAAGCCTGATTGCTGTCGGCCTCGAGCGAGCCGAGGTATTGCCCCGTCTGCAGATCGTATCCATCCGACAGGGTCAGCGTGGCGACGCCCAGGCTCACGCCATGCAGGCCGAGCTCGACCCGGCTGAACCGGCTGAGCGGGTAGTAGGACTCGGCGAACAGGTCGCGCACCACGTACCGCTGGATGCGCAGCGAGTAGATGAGGGCACTGTCACTGCCGCCGGGGGCGCCCACGTCCACGACGCTGACCGTGCTTGGCAGATAGAAATAGTACGGTGACTGCGATCCGCCCACGCCCCAGTTGAGGCGGTTGCGCTGATTGATGTAGGCGGCGAAGATCTGCGCTTCGCTGATGCGGCCGTTCACCGCTCCGGCGAACTGCAGGGTGTGGTCGCCGAGAATATCGGAGAGCGAGACCGCCGCCCCGCCGAAGAAGCCGCGACCGAAATTGTCGCGGGCGTATCCGATGGTCGGCCGGGCGGTGTAGTCCGGGCTGAAGCGCACGCGGTACGGACGCACCGAGAACTCGGTCGTGTCGGGCAGGGACAGCGTCGCCGAGTCGAGCAGCGTCCGCACCGAGATGGGCGCGGTGGCCGCGGTCGAGTCGACGGGCGGAGCGCCGCCTGACGGCCGGAAGCCGCCGGCCGCGGGTCGATAGACCGAGACGACGTTGTTGCCCGCGGTCGGCGTCGCCGCCGTCGTGTCGCGGCGGGCCGCCGCCGTCACGGTGGTGTCGCGATGCGCCCCGGCGACGAGCAGCATGACAGGACCCGGCGCGGGGCGGTCCTCATAGGGCTGGCGCCGGAGCGAGCGCGGATTGTCGACGGCGTAGACGTTGTATTCGCCGTTCTCGTAGTAGGCGAACGCGAGCCGGTCGGCCTGGCGCGCCCACGACAGCGCGGGTGAGAACGGCGTGATGCCGGAAACGCCCGTGAACACGTCGGTGAGCTGATAGACGTTGCCGTCGGTGAAATCATAGAGAAACAGGTTGCTGATGCCGGTGCGGTCGGACACGAACGCGAGCGAGCGCCCATCGGGCGACCAGGTGGGATTGATGTTCTTGCCCTCGCCCATGTGTCCCAGGAGCTCGATCGTGCCGCTGTCGAGGTGGTAGAGGGCGAGGCGCATCTTCCCGAAGCGCAG
>DATGDE010000442.1:0-5833 GCA_035311125.1 Gemmatimonadales bacterium | reverse complement strand
TTGTGATCCCGTTCACAAGGAACCAAGACTCCGTGATCGACTGGGAGGATGTGCAATGCGTTTGACCGTGATTGGGGCAGCCGTGGCGCTCGGCGTGCTCGCCTGTAAGGGGAAAGAACAGGCGCCGGCGAGCCAGCCGGCGGCCCAGCCTGAAGCGGCTGCTGCGCAGCCCGCAGGCCAGGTGGTCCAGGTCAACATGACCGGGACCGGCAACGTGTTCAAGTTCGAGCCGGATGTGATCCATGCTCCGGCGGGCGCCACCGTGCGGTTCATCAACGTGTCGGGCGGGCCGCACAACGTGACGTTCTATTCGGATTCCATTCCCGCCGGTACGGCGGACAAGCTGAACGCGGCGATGGCGAACCGTATGGACAACCTGTCCGGTCCCTTCCTCATCAACGCCAACGATCACTACGACATCTCCCTGGCCGGGTTGCCCGCGGGGACGTACAAGGGCTACTGCACGCCGCACCAGGCACTGGGGATGAAGTTCACCCTGATGGTGATGTAAGCGCAGCAACGTATCGCGACGACGGCCCCGGACCATATCCGGGGCCGTTTGTTTTGCGGGAGCGCCGCCGTCAGGGCGGGGGTGCGGTCAGCAACGACGCGCAGAAGGGCTCCATTTCCGGCCGCACCACCTGATCGACAAACCCGATGAGCGCGTCGAAGGTCCGGCAGGCACGCCGGGCCGTCGTGGTGTCACGGCCGGCCCATGCGACGTGCGCCAGATCGCGTCGCAGCGGCCACAGTGAGGCCACGAGTCCTAACGGGGCGGCCAGCACGGCATACCGGGTGGTGGCCTGATTCCAGCGGGCCAGCGCGGTCGCTGTGTCGGCGCTGCGCAGGGCTGCGCGTGCCTGGAGGTCGAGGGACAGGCTCGTCGGCAACGGTGCGTTGTCCGTGAGCGCAGCCGGCACGGGACCCGGTTGCCGCGCGGTGATGGCGAGCAGCCAGGCGAGCGTGGCGCTCGTGTCGTGATCGGTGGCGGCCCAGGAGACGAGTCGGGAGCGAGCGGATGCTGCGTCACCGAGGGTGGGGAGATGGAGCGCCTGCGCGAGCACGATCCATTGGTCGCGCTCGCGCGCAACTGAGGGCGGTGCCGCCGCGAGCCGTGCGCGGGCAGTGTCCATCCATCCCTCGCGCAGGTCCGCCGCCACGCCGAGGCGCAGCGCGATCGTTCGTTCACGGTCGGTCGTGGCGCGACGCGCCAGCGCCGTGAGCACATGGCGCTCGGGGCCCTGCCGCTCGGGATCGCTGCCGAACTGCGACGCCTGGAACGCGAGGTACATCAGCACGGTAAACGGGCGCCGGTCGAGGGAGCGCAGAACGGCGGGGCGGGCTCTCGGCGATTGATACAACAGCGTGTCGGCCAACCCCACGACTTCGGCCACGACCGACGTCGAGTCGATTTGGTGGTACTCTCGAATCAATCGCCGTGCTGTCTCATCGTCTCGGAAGAAATGCGCGAGCGAAATGCTGTTGGCCACCGCCGCGGCAAAACTCGGATCCAGATCGAGCACATCGTCGAACGCCGCGCGAGCCGAGTCGAGGGTCTGATCGAAGACCTGACCGAAGTACAGGTAGAACTCACCCTGCACGAATCGGGGCCAAATGGGATCGCGCGCGACGTCCGCGGCTTCGCGGAAGTGTGCGAGGGCGGCGGGGCCGTTTCCCCGTTCCACCAGATCGGCATAGCCCTCTAGGAGCAGGCTGTCGGAGAGTTGCAGATCGCTGAGATGATGACGGGCCCGGAGCATGGCGTGACGCAGCGAGTCCTCGTCGGGCGCGACCTGGGCGAGGGTGAGCACGCGCCGCAAGTACGCGAGGGCGAAGTTCGAATCGCGCGCGATCACGGCGTCGTACAGGGTGAGGGCGCGGCTGTACTCGCCGCGACGAAACGCCCCATCACCATTGAGGAATGCCGCAATCGCGTCCTTGTCGCGCGGGATGGTGGCGTGCGGGTTGGGACGGAACACGGCGCCGACGGCGTCGAGGATTCCGCCCCAGACAGCGTCCATCACGGTGTTGATCGAATCCTCTGCTCCTGTCTGAGTCACGGTGGTCACCGGGTCCGGAGCGCCTGTCCTGTAGAGTCTTGCCTCGAACGTCATCGAGTGCCCCGCGTAGGCGACGCTCGCGGTGACGAAGTAGCGTGCGCCCAGCTGCGTCGCGATCGAGTCGGCCTCGCTGGTCGACACGGGCTGGCTCCCGGCGAGATCGCGGACCTGCCGGAACGACATCTCGGTGAGGCCGGGTACCGGAGTGAAGCGTCCCAGGAAGTATTCGGGCAGCTGCTCGGCTAGGTCGGGCGTCGCCCCGATCACCGTGAACGGCATCACCGCCAGATAGCGGCTGGTGATCGGCCGCGAACCGCGCGTCCCGAGGAAGTGCCAGAGCGCTGCTCCGAGAGCCACCGCAGCGACCGCGAGGGCCACGAGCCGGGGCCAGGGGCGCGGCGTCGCGCGATCGATCAGCGTGAGCCATTCGGCCGCCTTCGACGGGCGCGCGTCGCGGCTGTCGGCCAGCGGCGCCACCAGGGCAGTCGCGAGGGTCCCGGAAATCTCCGGGCGGGCCCCACGCAACGCGCGCGCCAGCGTCGCGCGGTCGGCGCCGAGGGACGGGCGGGTGCCGGTGAGCGCCTCGAATCCGATGAGGCTGAGCGAATACAGATCCGCGCGCCCGTCCACGTCCGGCAATCCGACCATCTGCTCGGGCGACATGTAGTCGGGCGTCCCGATGACCGACCCCGGCGCCGTCAGGACACCGCTCGGCGTGGCCCGGACCTGGGCCACGCCGAAATCGGTGAGCAAGGGACGACCGGAGTCTTCCTCGATCAGAATGTTGGCCGGTTTCACGTCACGGTGGACCACGCCGCGGCGGTGCGCAACATCGAGCGCCGCGCCGACTTCCCGGAGCAGCCGCAGGATTTCCTGGAGCGGCACCCGCCCGCGCTCGGCGAGCGTGTGCTCCAGCGTTTTGCCGCGCACGAACGGCATGACGAGGAACGACAGGCCTTCGCGCGTATCGAACTCGTATACCGGGACGATATTCGGGTGGGAGAGCTGGGCCGCCAGGGATGCTTCGCGCTTGAAGCGGTCCTGGCGCATCCGGCTGGTAGCGACTTCGGGCGGCAGCACCTTCACCGCGACCAGGTGCCCCAGCGCGCGGTGCCGCGCACGGAACACGGCGCCCATGCCTCCGACCCCTGCAAGGTCGAGGACCTCGTAGTGATCGCCGACGGCGCGCTGCACATCCTCGAGTGAGGGGGCATTCATCGCCCGAGGCAAGATACGGCGCCTTGCCCGGGGCTGCAGGATCTCCGATACTCCGAACCGTATGGCTTCCTCTCCGATCGCTTACGCGCGCGTCCTCGGCCCGGCGCACATCACCGTCAACGGCGCCGATGCGCCGGCGGAGCTGTTGTGGCGCAAGCATTTGGCGTTGCTCGTATACCTCGCCCGGAGCCCACGCGGTGCCCGGACGCGCGAGCACCTCATCGGGCTGCTATGGAGTGAGCGCGACGACAAATCGGCGCGGCACTCGCTCAGCGAGGCGCTGCGCGTGTTCCGGCGGGTGCTCGGCGACGCGCAGGTCCGTACCGACGTCGATCAGGTCGCCCTCGTTCCCGGGGCACTCGCCCTCGATTGCGATCGACTCGTGGAGAGCGCTGCGGCCGAAGACTGGGCGAGTGCCGCCGGGCTGGTGCAGGGCGACTTCCTCGAAGGCCTCGCGGTGGCGGACGCAAACGAGTTCGAGAACTGGGTCGCCGTGGAGCGCATCGCCTGGCGCGCCCGCGGCGTGGAGGCGCTGACCCGCTGGTCTGAAGCGTTGCTGGCGGCGGGCGCTCCCGGGGACGCGCGCACCGCGGCGCTGCGGGCCGTGGCCCTCGACGCGACCGCGGAGCCTGCGGCGCGCGCCGCCATACGAGCGCTCGCTCTGCTCGGGGACCGCGCGGCCGCGCTGGATGTCGGCGCGCGGTTCGAGGCCGACCTGCGCGAGCGGCTCGATGCTGTGCCGGGGCCGGAGACGCGCCGGCTCCTGCAGCGGGTGCGCGAGGCACGCGTAGGTCAGCGCGTGGCTACGGCGCCGGCCGGGACCCGCCCCCGGGCGCCACTCGTGGACCGAGGCGAGGCGCAGGCGCGGCTCGAAGCCGCGTGGCGGCGCTCGGCCGGGGGGGCGGGCGAGCTCGTGCTCATCGAGGGCGAGCCCGGGGAGGGCAAGACTCGTCTGGTGGAGGACCTCCTCGATCGAGCGCGGCTCGAGGACACGACCGTCGCCGCCTGCCGCGCCGTCCCCTCCGACGCCGCGACACCGTGGAGCGGCCTGGCGGGGTTGCTCGCCGGCGGGCTTGCCGCCGCTCCGGGGCTCGCGGCCACGCCTCCCGGGGCCCTCGCCGCCCTGGGTGTGCTCGATCCGGAGCTGGGCGCGCGTCTTCCGGCGGCCGGCGGCGCCATCGCGCTGCCGGGCGCCTTTGCCGCCGCGGTGCGGGCCGCGGCGGAGGAGCTGCCCGTCCTGCTCGCCATCGACGACGCACAGCACCTGGACGACGCGACGGCGAACGCGCTGCCGCAGCTTGCGCGCGACCTCGGGGAACGACGCGTGCTCATCGTACTGTGCGTTGCCGTGGGATCCGCCCGGTCGGGTTGGGTCGACGCGCTGCGGGCGCACCTGGGCCGCGAGCTGCGGGGGGAAGCGATTCGGCTGGAGCGCCTCGATGTCGCAGCGCTCGCGGTGCTCGCCCGCTGGTGGCTGCCGCGCTACGACGATGACGCAATCGCGCGGATCGCGCGCCGCCTGGAGCGTGACACCGCCGGCGTGCCGCTGCTCGCCACCGCGGTGCTGGAAGCCGTCAGCGACGGGTTTCGCCTCTCGCCCGAGGCTCCCGCCTGGCCGGGGGAGCGACGCACCCTGGTGGACACGCTGCCCGGCGAGCTGCCACCTGCCGTGATCGGTGCCGTGTGCCTCCAGTACCGGCAACTCCCTGAGGGCGCGCGGCAGGTGCTCGCGGCCGCCGCGGCGCTGGGTGAGCGCCTGACCCCGACGGCGCTCGCCCGCGCGACGGGGCTGGAGCGCGGCGCGATCGATCCCGCCCTCGATCGGCTGGAGTGGGATCGTTGGCTGGTGACCGACGCGCGTGGCTACGCGTTCGCCGCCCCGATCGCGCGGGCCATCCTGCTGCAGGAGATGCTGACCCCGGGTCAGGTCCGTCGGTACCAGGAGGCGATCGCCACTTGAGAGTCGCTTGAGGCGTGACCTTCATCATACTGAAACACTCCGCGAGGGGTACGAATGGAGATGACGCTGCCGGCGGCGACGACGAGGTGGTGGACGCGTCTCTGGGGGGGGCTCGTGCGGCCACACGGCGACCGGCGCTGGGACGTGTTCCTGAGGGCCACGGGATTCGTGGGGCTGATCGGGATTCCGGTGGTCGAGTTCGTTCCCGCCTCCGCGCCGCTGGTCTGGCTCGCCGTGCTGTCGCTGCCGGCGAACAGTCCGTTGAGTCCCCTTCTGCCGACGTTCTTCGAGCCGCTGATCATCGAGGCGGCGAAGTGGGCGTCGGTGTGGTCGGTCACGCTCGTGGCCTGCGCCGGCTACCTGTACATGGAGTACCTCAACTGGCACGTGTATGTCTGGGTCCTGAACTGGGACCGGCTGGCGGGACTCCGGTCCCGTAGGTCGGTACGCTGGGGCGTCAGAATGTTCGCCCGTTCGCCGTTCTGGATGGTGGTGATCTTCGCCTTCACGCCGCTGCCGTTCTGGGCCGGCCGCGCGCTGGCGATCCTGCACCGCTATCCACTACGACGCTTCCTGCTGGCGACGGCAGTCGGCC
>DATGDE010000441.1:0-10532 GCA_035311125.1 Gemmatimonadales bacterium | reverse complement strand
CCGAGTGGGGCGTGGACTACGTGAAGGAGGACTGGTGCTACGCGGAGGGGCTCGACGCGCCGACCCAGTACGCGAAGTTCCGCGACGCCCTCGCCAAAGCGGGACGCCCCATCGTGCTCAGTATCTGCGAGTGGGGCTCCTTCAGTCCGTGGGAGTGGGGCCCCGCCACCGGCAACCTGTGGCGCACCACCACCGACATCGAGGACACGTGGGCCAGCATGCTCTCGAACCTCGACATCTCCGGCCAGCACGCCGCGGCGGCGCGTCCCGGGGCCTGGAACGACCCGGACATGCTCGAGATCGGCAACGGCGGGATGACCGATGACGAGTACCGCGCCCACATGAGCCTGTGGGCGATCATGGCCGCTCCCCTGATCGCGGGAAACGACGTGCGGGCGATGTCCGCGACGACGCGGGACATGCTGACCAACAAAGAGGTCATCGCCGTGGATCAGGACTCGCTCGGGGTCCAGGGCACGGTGGTGAGCGAGCGGACTCCGGAGCTGCAGATCTGGATGAAGCCGCTCAAGGACGGGTCACGGGCCGTCGTGCTGCTCAACCGATCGGCCCTCCAGACGGTGATCTCGGCATCGTGGTGGCGGTTGCGGATCAGCGGCCCGGCGCACGTGCGGGATGTCTGGTCCCACACGGACCTGGGCACCTTCACCGACCGGTTCAGCGCGACGGTGCCGGCCCACGGCGTGGTCATGGTGCGCGTCACGCCGTAGCCGCAACTCCGAACCAGAACGACGGGCAGGGCGCCGCAGTGCGCGCCCTGCCCGTCGTCCGTTCCGCCCTCAGCGGCGGGTCAGTTCCCGGCGTTCGCCAGATCGCGCACCGCGGCGGCGAGGGTCTTCACCTTCGCCCCATCCGCGGCGGTCGCGGCGTCCCCGTCCAGTCCGGTGGCGAGCTGCGACAGCGCATCCCGCCGCGCCTGTCCCGCGAGCTGCTCGGCACGAGACAGCCCGGTGCGCGCGGCGGCAACCTTGTCGGCGGCCAGGCCATTGTTGCGCGCGAGCTGATCCAAATACGCGCGCGCCACGACGAAACTCGCCGGCCAGACGATCTTCTGCTGGCCCTGGGTATTGAAGTAGTCGAAATGGACCAGCTTGGCGGCGTCGATCTCGTTTTGCGACATGAATGCGCTCGGCTGCAGCGCGAAGACGTCGAGCCCGCGGGCGATCTCGGAGCTGTAGATGTTCCCGTTGTACCAGTATGCCGACCACGAGCCGCCGCCCACCGGCTTGGTCGAGTCCACCGGGCCGCGGTCGAAGAACGCGATCTCCCTGGGGTGGGCCGGATCGGTCCAGTCGAACACCGAGATCCCGCCCTGATACCAGGCCTGCACCATCACGTCGCGACCCGGGATCGGGATCAGCGAACCGTTGTGCGCCACGCAGTTCTCGAGTTCGGTCTGCGGGGCGAGCATCTTGTAGTAGCTGTGGAACTTCATCGCGCCGTTCTCGAGCGTGAAGATCGCGTCGGCGCCCCACTCGTGCCGGTCGGTCGCGCGGCACTTGGGCTGGCCACCGCCGCCCCACTCGTCGGAGAAGAGCAGCTTGGTGCCGTCGTTGTTGAACGTCGCCGAGTGCCAGTAGGAGAAGTTCGAGTCGGACACTGCGCCGATGCGCCGCGGGTTGGCCACGTCGTGGATGTCGAGCAGCAATCCGTAGCCGGCACAGGCGCCTCCGGCCAGCCCGATCGCGGGATAGACCGTGATGTCGTGGCACTGGTTGGGCCCGGGGCGTGGGCCCGACCCGGCCGGCGCCACGCCGACGATCTTGTCCACGATCCCCTGGATGCCCGTCCGTAACGCCGCGCTGTCCGCGCCCGTCGGCGCGCCGCTCCCGCCACGGGCCTTCACGATGCTGTCGAGCATCGGATTGATGAATTGCGGCGGGAGGACGAAGTCCAGCCCATTCACCATCGCCGTGTACCCGCCCTTCGCCCGCCAGGCGGCGGCGCGCTGTGCGGCAGCGGCGATGTCCTGCGGGGCTTCCTTGTGGGTGGGCGGCGCGGTCAGGTCGTTGAAGATGCGCGGCGAGCTGACGATGGCCGCCTGCTCGGGGTGCGCCAGCGGGACCTTGATGACCTCGATGCGGAACAGGGCGCTGTTGGGATTCGAATCGGGCGAGGCCGACACGCATCCCGGCAGCTCGCTGGGCGAGCGCACCGGGGCCGACCCGGAGACGTAGATGTAGACGTTGTCCTTGTCGTTGGGATCCTCGACCACGGTGTGGGTATGCGAGCCGCGGCAGGTCTGCACGTTCGCGATGTATTTCGGATTGGCGATGTCCGTGACGTCGAAGATGCGGATGCCGCGCAGGCGGTCGGCGCTGACGCTGTCGTGCACGCCCTGCGTGCCGCAGTCGAGCCGGCCGCCCTGTCCTTCGCCCGAGACGAACAACAGGTTCTTGTAGATGGAGACGTCGCTCTGCGAGGCGGGGCAGACGTACCCGATCGTCAGTGCCGGCGCGGCGGGATTCGTGACGTCCCAGACCTGGAAGCCGTTGTAGTTGCCCTGGATGACGTAGTGCCCGGTGAATGCGAGGTCGGAGTTGGTGAACCCCTTGAACTTCTCCGGCTGCGGGGTCTTCGAGACCACCTGCAGGTTCCAGGCCGCCTCACCGGCGTCGTTGAGCCCCGCGCGCAGGCCGACGCGCGGATCGACGGTGGGCGCCGGCGCCACCGTGGCCATGCTCCGGCCGCCCGCCGAAGACGACGAGGAGGCGCACGCCGCGAGCGATCCCAACCCCGCGGCCAGTGATATGAGGCGACCCAGACTGCGGGCGGTTCGTGCAAATGCCATGGCGTCTTCCTTTGCTGAGTGGGTGGTCATTGGCCGCTCGGTCCTGCGAACAGCAGGGTGGCCAGCATCCGCTGCATACGGGCAATCTCGGTGGTCTGGTCGGCGTACACATCGGAAGAGAAGCGGAACACCGTCTCCTCTTCTCCGGCACCCTGCGAGGCGAGGAGCTGGTTGACCATCGCGATCGCCCCCTGGTGATGCCGGATCATGTCGGTCAGGAACAGCCGGTCGAACTCGGGGCCCCGGGCGCTGTCCAGCTGCGCGAGTTGCTGGCCGTTCAGCATCCCGGGCATCAGGTGCTCCATCCCCGGCATCACGTCGTGCATCGCGTCCGCCTCGGGGGCGGGCAGATTGCGGTCGCGCAGCCAGCGCTGCATCAGCGCGATCTCGTCGCGCTGCGCCACGACGATGCGGTCGCACAGGGTGCGCACCGCGGAACCGGCGCCGTGGCTCTCCGCCCACCCCGCCATGAGCACCGCTTGGGCGTGGTGATGGATCATGCCCGACATGAACGCCACGTCCGCCGCGGTGTAGCGGAACCGCCCGGTGTCAGGCGCGGTCTGCGCCGCGGCGTGCGCGCCGCCGCAGAGGAGGATCGCCAGTGACGCCGCCAGGAAACGTGGCAACGGTCTCTTCATGAGTCTCCGGTCCTCTCCGCTGGAGGTTACGGACGCGCGGCGGCCAGGCTTCGGACCGCCGTCGCGAGGGCGCGGACTCTGGTCTGGTCCGCGGCTCTGCCAGCGTCACGGTCCAACGCTGCAGCCAGCTGCGTCAGTTGAGCGCGCCGCTGCTGCCCGCGGGCCTGCTCGGCACGCGCCAGCGTGCTGCGAACCGCGCTCACCCGTGCGGCTCCGAGGCCATTGCCGCGCGCCAGCTGGTCGAGATAGGCGCGCGCCACGGCGAAGCTCGCGGGCCAGACGAGTCGCTGCTGGTCCTGGACGTTCACCTGATCGAAGTGCACCAGCTTCGCCGCGTCGATCTCGTTCCGGGTGAGCAGCCCGTTGGGCAGCAGCTCGAGAACGTCGAGTCCGCGGCCGATCTCGGAGCTCACGATGTAGCCGTTGTACCAGTACGCGGACCACGAGCCCGCGCCCTCGAGCTTCGTCGAATCCATCGGTCCGCGGTCGAAGAACGCGATCTCCCTGGGATGCGCCGGATCGGTCCAATCGAACACCGAGATGCCGCCCTGGTACCAGCCCTGGACCATGATGTCGCGTCCTGGGACGGGCACGAGCGATCCGTTGTGGGCGACGCAGTTCTCCTGCGCGGTCTGGGGCGCGGGCAGCTTGTAGTAACTCTGGAACGTGAGCGTGCTGTCCTTCACCGTGAACAGCGCGTCCGCGCCCCACTTCGGGTCGTCGGTCGGGCGGCACTTGGGCTGGAGACCGCCGCCCCATTCATCGGTGAACAGGATCTGGGTCCCGGCGTTGTTGAACGTCGCCGAGTGCCAGAACGCGAAGTTCGAGTCGGCCACGGCGGCGATGCGCCGCGGGTTCGCGGGATCGCGGATGTCGAGCAGTACGCCGTACCCGGCGCAGGCCCCGCCCGCGAGGCCGAGGGCCGGATACACGGTGATGTCGTGGCACTGCACCGGTCCGGGACGCACGCCGCCCGGAGGGGGCGGCGGGTTGAACCGGGCGTCCAGGATTCCCTGGATTGCGCCCCGCAGCGCGGCGCTGTCGGCGGCCGTCGGTGCGCCGGTGCCGCTCCGGGCTTTCACGATGCTGTCGAGCAGCGGATTGACGAGGCCCGGCGGCAGCACGCGCTCCAGTCCGAAGAGGGTGGCCGTGAAGGCCCCCGTTGCCCGGGCCGAATCGGCGACCCGCTTGGCGGCGGTGATGTCTTCCGCAGCCTCCGGGTGGCTCTCCGGGTGGACCAGTCCCGCGAGGATCGCGGGCTTGGTGATCACGTGCGCCTGCTCGGGGTGCGCGAGCGGCACCTGGATCACTTCGATACGGAACAGCTCGCTGTTCGGGTCCTGGTCAGGCCGCAGCCCCGAGCACCCCGCCAGCTCGTTCGGCGAACGCACCGGCGCCGTGCCCGAGACGTAGATGTACACGTTCGCCGTGTCTGCCGGCGACGTCACCAGCGTGTGCGTGTGCGACCCGCGGCACGTCTGCACGTTGACGATGGGTTTGGGATGGGCGATGTCGGAGAGGTCGAAGATGCGGATGCCGCGCATGCGCTCCGCGCTCACCGTATCCTGCACGCCCTGCCCGCCACAGTCCACGCGGCCGCTCAAGGCCTCCACCGACATGAACAACAGGTTGCGGTAGACGGAGACGTCATTCTGCGATCCAGGGCAGACATAGGCCGTGACCAGGGTGGGGTGGGTCGCCTGCGCGATGTCCCACACCTGAAAGCCCGAGAAGTTGCCCTGGACGACGTAGTGCCCGTCGAACGCAATGTCGGAGTTGATGAAGTTGAAGTTGTTCGGGTTGGTCGTATCCCTGAACTGTGCCGACGGAGCGGTGGTGGACACAAGCCGCATGTTCCACTGCGCCTGAGCGGCGTCCATCCACCCGGCGCGGAGCCCGACGCGCGGGTCGGGTTTCGGCGGGGTGGAGGAAGTATCGGGCCGGGATTGAGCGGCGGCGGGCATCAGGGCGGGCGTCAGGGCGAGCGCCGCGAGGGCGAGCGCCAAGGCGCCACGGCGGACGGCGTCGTGACGGATGAGCCAGGCGGTATGCACGGACACTCCGGGAGTGAGGTTGGAGCGCTAAAAGTACACCTTCTCCTGATTACTGCTCGGTCCTGATTACTGCTGGCGCCGCGCGGCGGAGTATGCGGCCGTCTTGGCCGAGTCGGCGGCGATCGCATACATCAGAGAGTCGAGCCCTGCGCGCGTCAAGCCGTGAGCTGTCAGGATCGAGTCAACTTTCGTCGGCGCGGCATCGATGGCGCGCGCCACGGTTGCCGCGAGCTGGACGTCCGCCGGCACGACTGCCTGCTGGACCGCCGGCGTGGCCGGCTGTTGCTGCTGCGCCGGCTTGCCACTGTTGCCCCCCGTCCCCCCGCAGGCCACGGCGAGGGACGCCGCCCAGGCGAGCCCTGCGATACGCGCGGTCATGGCTTCCTCCCTTTTCCTTTGCCCTTCGCGGTATCCGCCGCCGGCCGGCCCCGTGGGCGGCCCTCCTGGTCATGGCCGGCCGCCTCGGGCTTGCCCTTGCCCCGGCCCTGGCCGATGCCGCGCCGGGCGTGTTCGGCGTGGATCGCGGCCGCCAGGTCTCTGCCACGCAGGCCGCGCGCCAGGAGTGCGTTCACGGTGGCTCCGAAGTTCTCCTTCGGCGCTCCGGCTTTCACGGCATCGACCTCGTCCCGCACGATCTGCTGGGCGTCTTCGGCCGGCACGTTCCGCCGCCGGAGCGAATCGAGCACACCCCAGATCGTGCCCGACGGGATCCCTGCCTGGCGACCTTCTTCGACGGTCTGCGGTAACTTGAGGATACTCCAGATGCCGCCGCTATCGGCATGCGCTGCCTGCTGCTGGGCTCGGCCCGGCACGGCGAGCGCGGTGAGTGCGATGAGGATCAACGGTGCACGCATAGGTCCTCCAGAGGTGTCACCCTCGAAATGAAACCCGCGCGTGGCGCCGCTGTCAAACCCTGGCCATGGCTCAGTTCCCGGGGTGGTACTCCCGCTCGGTGTGACCCACGAGCTGCGAGCGGTAGAAGTAGACCTCGCGCAGATCACCATTGGCGTACCGGGCCGCCTCATCATTGAAATGCGGCGAGCCGGGGCGGCCGCTTTCGCCCCCCGCCGTCACCGCCCGTGCCCGCACGCTGTCGCCGAACTCGACCACGGCCACGAAGCTGTTGCCGCTCGTGCCGTACCACTTCTTGGTGTTGGGGTAGGGCCGCGCGCCGAACGAGGCCAGCGAGCCCCAGATGGAGGACGTGAAGGGGACGGGGATGCTGGGTTGGGCATCGTCGAAGCGGGGCGCGATGTCGTCGTTGAAGCGCTGGAACCGGTTGATGTCGCCCCACGGCGTCTTCCAGGTTCCGAAATCCGCCGCGAGGGCGTCCGAAGCGGCCGCCAGCGCCGCGAGCAGCTCCGCCGGCGACGCACGCTGCGCGACGTAGGCCTGCGGCGACATCCCGGCGGCCCGCGCCTCCCGGGCAACGAGCCGCGACACGGTCCCCCCCCAGAACACGGCCAGCGAGGTGGGAATGGACGCGGCGCTCCAGCGGTGATCCCAGGCGCGCAGCGCCGCGATCTGGTCGGCCAGGCGCGACCGGACCGTGTCGTTCTCCGGCAGCTGGTCGTACGCCTGGAGGAGCGGCGGGAGCATCCGCTCGAACGACGGCAGGTAACTGTCGAACGCCGCCGCGGTCAGGCTCTCCATCGTCCAATCCTTCGCGCCGGTCAGCACCCGCAGTGCGTGCAGCCCGCGCGGGGTCTCCTCGCTGCCGGTTTCGACGTAGCGCGGGTAGTCCTCGCGCCTGCGGCTGTCGGGGCCCGCCGCCGACCAGGGCCAGTTGTTGGAATTGTAGAGCCAGCCGACCGCCGGGTTGAGCAGGTTCGGCGTCTCGTCCACGCCGAGCACGCCGTGGTAGTCGGTCGCGGGATTGCCGCCGTCTACGGGTTGCGTCCAGTCGAAGGACGTGTCGCGCCGCGGAATGTAGTTCGAGTGAAAGTAGGCGATGTTGCCCGCGGCGTCGGCGAAGACGGTGTTGTTGGACGAATTGGTGTGCAGTTCCATGATCCGGCGGAACTCGGCGTATCCCTTCGCCTTGGTCCGGCTGTAGGATTGCGTGAGCGCACGCAGCGGGCTCTGCATCAGGCTGATGCTCACCCACCGGTCCCCGATCTTGCGGACGACGGGGCCGTGCCGCGTGAAGTAGGCGGTGAAGATCCTGCGCGCGGTGCCGGTCGCGGTCCTGTAAGGAACCGTGATCGTGCGAACTGTCAGCGGCAGCTCCTGGCCGCCGTGCCGGTAGTAGTAGCGGCCGCCCTTCCGCACGACCGTCTCCAGGAACTCGTCGATGTTGTCCACGCCGCTGGAGGTGTGCATCCACCCGGCGGTCCGGTTGAACCCCTGGTAGACGAAGAACTGACCCCACGTCACCGCTCCGTAGGCGTCCAGCCCTTCGTCGCTCACCATTTGCAGCTCGGAGCGGAAATAGAACGACGTATGGGGGTTGATCCACAGGAGCGCGTGGTGGTCGCGTGTGATCGCGGGCGCGATGGCGATGCCGTTCGACCCGCCGGGCTCGAGAACGTCCTCGTCCTCGTCGCCGGCTCGAGCCGGCCCGGCCGAGTCGCCGCCATAGAACGCCGCGAGGTCCTGCAAATCGACCCGTTCGATGTCGCCGCCGATGCTCCCCTCGCTGAACGTGAGCGCCATCCACGGCTCGAAGCGCGTGATGACCCGCGGCCTCACCTCGGGGTGCTTGTAGAGGTAGAAGTTCAATCCGTCGGCGAAGGCGTCCATCAGCTTCTTCAGCCACACCGGGCTCCGGCGATACAGCGCCCGCATCGAGTCGGGGGCGATGAACAGCTTCATGCGCAGGTCCTGCCAGACGGCCTGTTCCCCTTCGGCCTCCGCCAGTCGACCCATCGCGTTGATGTAGTTGGTCTCCACGCGGTTGAAGTCGTCCTCGGCCTGCGCGTACTCCATGCCGAAGACGGCGTCGGCGTCGGTCCTGCCGTACACGTGGGCGATGCCCCAGTCGTCCCGGATGATGGTGACGTTGCGGGCCTGCCGCTCCCAGCGTGCGACGTCCTGGGCGGAAGGCATCGCTGCCGGGGGGGTCTGCGCGACGAGCGCGGTGGCGAGGATGAGCGCGATTGTGTTCATGGTGTCCAACGCTATCGTCCCGCCGGCGTGCGGTCCATCCTATATTGTCCCGCACCGCGACCTTTCCGGAGAATGCTCGCGTGCCATGGGCTCTCGTCGCCGGCGCCATCGTCTTCGCCTGGATGATCCTCACGTTCAACCGACTCACGCGGCTGCGCCAGCTGAGCGCCAACGCGTGGTCCGATATCGACGTGCAACTCAAGCGCCGCCACGACCTCATCCCGGCGGTCGTGGCCGTGGTGAAGGGGCACGCCGGGTACGAGCGTGAAACGTTCGAGGCGCTCGCGACCGCCCGGGCCCGCGCGCTGGCGGCGAGCGGCCCCGCCGAGCGCGCCCGCGAGGAGGATCCGGTCGGAGGCGGACTGCACCGCATCTTCGCCGTCGCCGAGGCCTATCCCGATCTTCAGGCGGCGGCGAGCTTCACAGCGTTGCAGCGCACCCTTACGGACGTGGAGGACAACCTCCAGAACGCACGGCGCTACTACAACGCCGTGGTGCGCGACCTCAACACCGCCATCGCGCGGTTTCCCGCGGTCCTCGTAGCCCGGCTGCTGGGATTCACCCCGCGCGAGTTCTTCGGCCTCGACGATGCCTCCGAAGCAGCCGTGCCACAGGTGGAGACCGGCTCGTGAGCCGGCGGGCGCCGGTGCTGGTGGGCCTCGCCTCGCTCATCGCCACTGCGGCAGCGGGGCAGCACTCGATCGCCATCGAGCGGTTCGACGCCGCGATCCAGGTGCGGCAGGATGCCGCCATCGACGTGACCGAGTCGATCGTCGCCCGGTTCACGGGCTCGTGGAACGGCCTGTATCGCACCATCCCCGTCAAATACCGCAATGCACAGGGATTCAACTGGACGCTGCGCCTCGAGCTCCTGGGCGCCACGGACGAAGCGGGACGGCGGCTGCGGGTCGAAGCGAGTCGCGAGCGACAGTACGTGAAGTACAAGATCTGGGTGCCGGGCGCCGCGGACGCGACGCATACGGTGGTGTTGCGCTACCGCGCGCGCAACGGCCTGCGGTTCTTCGCGGACCACGACGAGTTGTACTGGAACGTCACCGGCGACGAGTGGGACTTCCCGCTCGAGGCGGTCACGGCGCGCATCGAGCTCCCGACCGCGGCCGGGGGCGTCCGGGCCATCGCCTACAACGGGCCCTTCGGCTCCACCGCGCGGGAAGCCACGGTCGAGACGAGCGGCACCACGGTCAGCATGGCGATGCCCCACGCGCTCGGATTCCACGAGGGGCTGACCGCCGTCGTGGGCTGGAACAAGGGCGTCGTGACCGAGCCGGGCGCGGGGGAGCGCGCGGTGGGGTTGCTCGCCAGCAATTGGCCGCTCGCGATTCCGATTCCCGTGTTCTTGCTGGCCTTCGCCGCGTGGCGTCGCCGCGGCCGGGACCCGCGCCAGCTGCCGATCACCGTCCGGTACGAACCGCCCCAGGGGCTCACGCCCGGCGAAGCGGGGACCCTGCTCGACAACTCCGTGGACATGCGCGACGTCACCGCGACCCTGGTGGATCTGGCGGTGCGCGGCTATCTGCGCATCGAAGAGCGCGACGACCGCCACTTGCTCGGTCTCATCGGCTCGCGGGAATACATTCTGCACCGGCTCGAGCCGCCGGCCGGCGCCGGCGGGCTCGCGCCCCACGAAGCACTGCTGCTCGACGGCATCTTCTCGGGGCGGGGAAGCTCGGTCGAGCTGTCGCAGCTCGAGAACGAGTTCTACACCAAGATCCCCGGCATTCGGACCAGCCTGTTCGACCAGCTGCTGGCCCGCGGCTTCTACCATGCACGGCCGGACAAGGTGCGCAGCCGCTGGATCGGCCTGGCCGTGCTCACCGGGATTGTGATCGCCGGCGGCGGGATAAAGGTCGCCGGTTGGTTCCTGTTGACGCCTGTTCCGTTCGTCGTAGCCGGGGCGCTGAC
>DATGDE010000440.1:0-3986 GCA_035311125.1 Gemmatimonadales bacterium | reverse complement strand
GTCGCGCGCTTCTGCCGAGCGCGCGACCGGCGACGCCGGCGCCGAACGAGAGCGCCTGGATCGGCTCGGCCGAGGGCGCGGGCGTCGCCGCAGCGGCCGCCGCTCCTCCTCCCGCCACCGGCGGCGCGGCGGCTTCCAGCTGCGCCCGCATCGCGCCGGTGAACCGCTCGAACAGCTGATCGCCCACGTCCTGGATCATCCCCCGGCCCATCTGGGCCAGGAGACCGGTGACGCTGATGTCCTGTACGACCTGCACTGCGGTCTCGTTCGATCCCTGCGCGGTGAGCGTGCTGGTCATCCGCAGATCCGCGCCGCCTTTGCCGCGCACGTCCTGTCCCGAGGCTGCGATCTCCGCGGTGTGTGTCGCGGGATCGAGGCGCTCGAAGTGGATCTGCCCGCGGTAGCTCGTCGCCACGGGACCCACCTTGACGGTGATCGTCCCGGTGTACGTGCGGTCGTCGGTCTTGCCGGTAATGGCGGCGCCGGGCAGGCAGCCGGCCACCTTGTACGGATCGGTCAGGAATTTCCACACCGCCTCGGGCCCCGCCCGCACCACGAACCGCTTCTCGATCTGCATGCCGTCAGGCCGCCAGGTAAGTCACGAGCCGCTCCAGCGACTCCAGGTTGTGGGCCGGCGCCAGCCGGTCGATGTAGGGCAGCGCCGCCTGCATGCCGCGCGCGCTGGGCTCGTAGCGCGGATCGCCCAGCAGCGGATTGAGCCAGATCACCCGCCGGGCGCGCGCGTGAATGGCGCGCATCGCCCGGACCAGCGTCGCGACGTCGCCGCGATCGAGACCGTCGCTCAGGATCACCACCGTCGTCCGGCTGTTCACGCAGGCGGTCTGATATCGCGCGACGAAGTCTTCCAGGCAAGTCCCGATACGGGTCCCCCCGGACCAGTCCGGGACCCCCTCGGCGAGGCGCTTCAGCGTCAGGTTGATCTTGCCCGGAGCCAGCCAGGGTGTCAGCCGGGTGAGCGCGGTGTTGAAGGCGAACACCTCGAGCCGCCGTACCACCCGCCGCAGGGCGATGGCGAAGCAGAGCAGGAACCTGGTGTGGGTCTCCATCGAGCCGCTCGTGTCGCACAGCAGGACCAGCCGGGGCAGCTCGGCGGCCCGCTCGCGCCGGGCCAGCGCCAGCGGCTCTCCTCCCGTGGCGAGGGTGCGGCGCAGGGTGCGGCGCAGGTCGATCACCCCTCGCCCGCGCGTAGGCACGTAGCGCCGGCTCTCCTCGGTAGCGAGCCGCAGCGTCAGTCTTTCGAGCAGCCGTTCCATCGCGACGATCTCCACCGGGGAGAGGGCATCGAACGGCCGGTGCCGCAGCTGTGCCCGCGGACTGTAGCCCGGCGTGCCTCCCTCGGTGCGGTCGCCCGGCGCTTCCTCGGGGAGGGCCTCGGCCGTCCGCCACAGCAGGCCGCGCGGGACGGCCGTGGATCGCTGGCGCACGGTCTGGCGTCCGCGGTGCGGTGGGGCAGTCCGGCCCAGCCATGCCGACGTGAACAACCGGTCGAACGCCGCGCGATCCCGGGGCTGGATCTTGAGCGCCACGAGCAGCGCGCGCCTGACCTCGTCGACGTCCGTCACGTCCACGACGGAGAGCGCCTGCGCCGCATCGATCTCGTCGCTCAGGCTCACCCGCACGCCCGATTCCCGGAGCGCGCCGGCGAACCGTGCGAGGTGGGCCAGGAGCGCGCTCATGTCATTCGGTCGCCTGGGCGGCGGCGATCAGGGTCGTGAGGTCGGCTTGGGCGAGCTCGGTCTGGTCGTTGCGGTCCTTGAGCACGCACCCCAGCGTCTGCTCCACGGTCTCGGCGTCGAGCGCATCGCGGTGCAGCGTGACGAGGGCCCGCGTCCAGTCGAGCGTTTCGGCCACCCCGGGCGGCTTTGCGAGCGGTCGCGCGCGCAGCGCCTGCACGAACTTCCCGACCTGATCGGCAAGCCGCGGGGCGGCTTCCGGAACGCGCGCGTGGATGATGCGAACCTCCTTCTCGAGCGTCGGGTGCTCGATGTAGAGGTAGAGGCAGCGGCGCCGCAACGCATCGCCGATCTCGCGCGTGCGGTTCGAGGTGAGGACGACGTAGGGGATGTGCTGCGCGTGGATGGTCCCCAGCTCTGGGATCGTCACCTGGAAGTCCGACAGGACCTCCAGCAGGAACGCCTCGAACCCGTCGTCCGCGCGATCCACTTCATCTACCAGCAAAACGGGCGGGCCCTCCGCGCGGGTGATGGCCCGCAGCAGCGGCCGCTCCAGCAGGTAATCGCGGCCGAAGATCAGCTCCTCGAGCCGGCCGGGATCCTGGTCCGGCCGCTCCTGCATGCGCAATCGCAGGAGCTGCCGCTGGTAGTTCCACTCGTACAGCGCCGTGTGCACGTCGAGCCCTTCGTAGCACTGCAAACGGATCAGCTCCGTCTCCAGCATCCGGGCCAGCACCTTGGCCAGCTCCGTCTTGCCCACGCCGGCGTCTCCTTCCACCAGCAGCGGCTTGCGCATCGTCCGGGCGAGAAACACCGCCGTCGCGATCACCGGCTCGGCGACGTACCCGTGCCGTTCGAGCGCCTCCTGGGTGGCGCGGATTTCCGGGTTCAGCCGGCGTCTCCCGACGGTGCGGCGGCGAGGAAGCGCTCGGGCTCGCGCGCGAACTGGCCGCGGCACCCCGGGCAGCAGAAGTAGTACGTGCGGCCGGCAAATTCCGCGGTGTGCCGGGCGGTCGCGATGTCCACGGTCATGCCGCACACGGGATCAATCGCCTGCGCCGGCGGCGCGACGGGAGCCGGCGCCGGAGCGGACATTGCGTTGGCGCGCAGCTGCACGATCTGCGCGAGCACGCTGAGCGCAATCTCCTCCGGGGAGCGGGCGCCGAAGTCCAGTCCCGCGGGGCAGGCGACGGCATCGAGCGACGCCGCGGGGACATGCGTCAGCAGGGCGCGGATCTCGCCCCAGCGCTTGCGGCTCGCCACCACGCCCACGTATTCGGCCCCCAGCGACAGCGCCGTGGCCGTCGCTTCTTCATCCCATTGGCCCATGGTCGCCACCACCGCGCACACCCGGCCGCCGGTGGGAGGACGAACCGCGGCGGGCGAGCGGTCGGTGAGCACGCGATCGGCTTCGGGGAAGGCGGTGCGGTCGGCGTCGGGGTCCACGGCGTCCACGTCGTATCCCAGCACCCTGGCCAGCCGGGCGAGCGAACGGGCGACCGGCGACACGCCGAACACCACGAGGCGTGGCGCGGGACGCTGCGGCTCGAGATAGATGTCCACGCTGCCTCCACTGTGGCAGGTCATCCGGATCGGGATGACCCCCGGACGCAGGTCCGATTGCGGGTTGGGGGAGAGGGCGATAAGACGCGGCTGGCCGTCGGTCAGAGCGGCGAGCGACTCCCGCACTACGGACGGCTGCGTACAGCTGCCGCCCAGCCAGCCGTGAAAGGCGCCGGCGGGTGTCACGAGCGCCGTATCACCCACCCGTGCCGAGCTGGGCGGTTCGCGGCGCACGACCGTCGCGAGGACGAACGCCTCGCCGCGCCGGGCGAGATCGGAGGCGAGCAACAGCAGGTCTTTGCGCATCGTCTAACCCACCGGGATCCGGGACTTGGCCCGGTCGTAGTCGTCGGGGACGTCCACGTCGTCGAGCCGCTCGGCGGGCCAGGAGACGGTTTCGGCCGCCTCGCGATGCCGACGGACGACTGCCTTGCCGCATCCCGGACCTTCGGCGCTCGCGAGCTCGGCGAACAGCGGCCGGGCGTACAGCGTCGGCGGTGCCTGGATCTCTCCGTACTGCGAAACGACGAGCGGCGCCCCCGAGTCGCGGTGGTGTCGCACCAGCGTCGCGAGCATGTCGGTCGTGACGAACGGCATGTCCGCGAGCATCAGCACCGCGGCCGGCGTCCCCGCATGCGCCTGGACGGCCCGGATCCCCGCCCGCACGGACGTCCACTGGCCCCGCGCGTGATCGGGATTCGCGACGACGCGGCACGGCAGTTCGGCGAG
>DATGDE010000439.1:0-1904 GCA_035311125.1 Gemmatimonadales bacterium | reverse complement strand
GTCGGCGGCCGCCGCCAGGACGGCTTCCCGGTCGAGCGGCTCGCGACCCGTGGCGGTGAGGCGCTCGCCGCATGCCGGGAGCACCTGCTCGGGAGCGCCCTTGGTGAACACCAGCACACCGTCACCGTCCCGGTGCAGCGTCGTCATGCGGGCCCGCTCCGAGGAGAACGGGATCTCCCCGCGCCTGGGGTGTCGCGCTTCGAGCGCGGCTTTCCCCCGCCCCGCGCGCGCCGCCGCGAGCAGCAAGGCGACCTCGGTCGGGTCGCCCTGCGTGCGGCCATCGGATTGCGCCGCGTCGTTGCACAGCACCAGCGCCGCGAGCAGGAGAGCCCACGGTTCCTCGTCGGCGGAACCCACCGGCTCTGTCACGCGCCGGTCGCTGACGAAGTACGCGGCCACCGCCATGCGGTTTTCCGTCAGCGTGCCGGTCTTGTCGGCGCAGATGAAGGTGACCGACCCCAGGGTCTCGACCGCCGGGAGCCGGCGCACCAGTGCGTTCCGCCTCGCCATCCGGCGCGCGCCGAGCGCCAGAGAGATGGTGACCACCGCGGGCAGGGCCTCGGGCATCCCCGCGATCGCCAGGCTGAGCGCAGTGAGGAACATGAACCCTGGATCCTCGCCGCGCAGCAGGCCGAACCCGAACATGACGGCGCAGAGCACGATGATGGCGATTGTGAGCCGCGCCCCGAGCTGGGTGAGCCGCTGCTGCAACGGGGTCTTGGCCGCCGGCACAGCGCCGAGCAGCCCGGCGATCCGGCCCAGTTCCGTCGTCATGCCCGTGGCGATCACGATTCCCACGGCGCGGCCATAGGTCACCAGGGTCCCCTGGTAGGCCATGTTGCTCCGGTCGCCGAGCGGCAGATCCGGCTCGGCCAGCGCCGCGGTGCGCTTGTGGACCGGGTGGGACTCGCCGGTGAGCACCGCTTCCTCGATCCGGAGGCCCGCGGCCTCGACAAGGCGCAGGTCCGCGGGGACCAGGTTGCCGGCTTCGAGCAGGACCACGTCCCCCGGAACCAGCTCCGGTGCGGGGAGCGGGCGCACCGCCGCATTTCGGCGCACCCGCGCGTGCGGGACGGCGAGCGCGGTGAGGGCGGCCATGGCCCGTTCGGCACGGTACTCCTGTGCGAAGCCCAGCGCCGCATTCAACACGACGATGGCGACGATCGCGATGATGTCCTGCGGTTCGCCCAGGAAGCCCGCCACGACCGCGGCGGCGAGCAGCACGACGACCATGAAGTCGGTGAACTGGGCCAACAGCACTCGCAGGGCGCCGCGCCGGTGCGCCGCGGCGAGTGCGTTGGGGCCGTGCGCCGCCAGCCGTTGCGCCGCGACACCGGACGACAGTCCAGTCCCCGGGTCCACCTCCAGCAGCCGGCAGACGTCCTCGACCGAGCGTACGTGCCAGGCTACGGTCATCGGGTCGTTCGTTGTCATCGCGCCGGGGATGTTCGCACGCCGATCGCGTAGGAGGAAGAGTCCAGCCACAGTTGCCGAACCGCGGTCCGGGAAGCACACTGAGCAGGTCCCGGTGGGGAGCACCGTCTCTCAGCGATCGAGGAACGCCGATGCCCTTCGACATGGGTCTCGTCCAGCGCGGCTCCCGGCTGCGCCGCACGCCGTTTTTCGCCGCCACCCAGCGCGCCGGCGCCGTGGGCTACACGGTCTACAATCACATGTTGTTTCCCATTGGCTACGCGGACCTAGTGGAGGAGTACTGGCACCTCCTGCGGCACGTGACGCTGTGGGACGTCGCCGTCGAGCGGCAGGTCGAGATCACGGGGCCCGACGCGTTCCGCTTCACCAATCTGCTCACCCCACGCGACCTGAGCCGTTGCGCGGTCGGCCAGGGGAAGTACGTGGTCATCACCGCCGCTGACGGCGGGATCATCAACGATCCCGTGCTG
>DATGDE010000438.1:0-9375 GCA_035311125.1 Gemmatimonadales bacterium | reverse complement strand
CCGGACGCTGGAGGAGCGGCTGGTCGCGCTGTACCGCCAGAGCAAGGTGATCGGCGGGCTGTTTCGCTCCCTCGGGCAGGAGGGGGAGTCGGTGGCGTCGGCCTACGCGCTGGAGCGGGGCCGGCATCGCGACATCCTCTCGCCGCTGATCCGCAATCTCGGCGCGCTGGTGGTGATGGGCGCCAAGCCGATCGAGATCCTGCGCCAGTACATGGCCAAGGCGGAGAGCCCCACCCACGGCCGGGAGTTGAACGTTCACTTCAACGATCTCGAGAAGGGCTACCTGGGGCAGATCTCCCACCTGGGCGATATGGTCCCGGTGATGGCGGGAATCACGCTCACGTTCAAGATGCGCGGCGAGTCGCGCGTCGGCCTGGTGTACGTCGGTGATGGGGCGACCTCGACGGGCGCGTTCCACGAGGGCCTGAATTTCGCCGCGGTGCAGCGCTGCCCCCTCGTGGTCATCGGGGAGTACAACCACTGGGCCTACTCCACGCCGCCCGAGAAGCAATTCGCCGTGAAGGATCTGGCCGACAAGGCCAAGGGCTACGGGATCCATGCGGTCACGGTGGACGGCAACGACGTGCTCGCCGTGTATGCGGCCACCCGCTACGCCGTGGAGCGCGCGCGCCGCGGCAAGGGCGTTCACTTCATCGAGGTGAAGACCTACCGGCGCAAGGGGCACGCGGAGCACGATGATCAGTCCTATCAGCCGAAGGACGAGATCGAGCGGTGGGCGCGGGACAACGATCCCGTCGACCGGTTCGTGAAGCAGCTGCTGGACAACGACTGGGCCGAGGCGGCCGAGCTGTCCGAGATCGACCGGGCGGTGAAGGACGAGATCGATCAGGCGACCGACGCGTGCGTCAACGAGCCGCTGCCGACGCCCGAGTCGGCGCTGCCCGGCGTGACTGCCCATCCCGCGGCCGCCGAGCGGCTGTGGTTCCGGGAGATCTGAATGGCCGAGGTGACCTTTCTCGAAGCCCTGCGGCAGGGCCTGTGGGAAGAGATGGAGCGCGACGAGCGCGTGTTCATGCTCGGCGAGGACATCGGGGCGTACGGCGGGGCGTTCAAGGTGACCGAGGGCTTCCAGAAGAAGTTCGGCGAGGCGCGGGTCATCGACACGCCGATCTCGGAGGCCGCGATCGTGGGCGCCGCGGCGGGCGCGGCGCACATGGGGATGCGCCCGGTCGCCGAGATGCAGTTCATCGACTTCATCTCCTGCGCCTACGACATGCTGACGAACTACGTGGCGACCGCGCGGTATCGCGCCGGCCTTGCGACGCCGATCGTGGTGCGCGGCCCCTGCGGCGGCTACGTGCGCGGCGGGCCGTTCCATTCGCAGAACCCGGAAGCGGCGTTCCTGCATACGCCCGGTCTGAAGATCGTGTATCCGGCGACCGCGCGGGACGCGAAGGGACTCATCAAGGCGTCGATCCGCGACGAGGACCCGGTCATCTTCCTCGAGCACAAGTGGCTGTACCGCCGCATCAAGGAGACGCTGCCGGAAGGTGAGGAGGTGCTCACCCCGATCGGGCAGGCGCGGCTCGCCCGGGAAGGGAAGGATCTGTCGGTGATCACCTACGGGGCGACCGTGTGGAAGGCCCTCGAGGCCGCCGACCAGCTGGCGCACGACGGCGTGTCGCTCGAAGTGCTGGATCTGCGCACGCTGCTGCCGCTCGACGATGACGCCATCGTCGCCACGGTGAAGAAGACGGGGAAGGTGCTGATCGTTCACGAGGATACTCGGACCGGCGGCCTGGCGGGCGAGATCACCGCGCGCATCAACGAGCGGGCGTTCGAATGGCTCGACGGGCCGATCATGCGGGTCACGGCGCACGACGTGCCGCTGCCGTATGCCCCCACCCTCGAGGACTTCGTGCTGCCGCAGACGGAAGACATCGCGAAGGCGGCGAGATGGTTGGCGAAATACTGAGGCGGCAGGTGCCAGGTGCCGGGTTTGAGGCTTCCCCAGCACCCGACACCTGATACCTGACACCTATGGAGATGGTATGGCTCGCATAGATGTGCTGATGCCGCAGATGGGAGAGTCCATCGCCGAAGGGACTCTCAGCAAGTGGCTCAAGAAGCTCGGCGACAGCGTGAAGCGCGACGAGCCGCTGTTCGAGATCTCGACCGACAAGGTGGACGCCGAGATTCCGGCGCCCGCCGCCGGGACGCTGGCCGAGATCAAGGTGCAGGAAGGCCAGACGGTGCCGGTACAGACGCTCGTCGCCGTGCTGGAGACCGAGCAGGGAGCGGCCGTCGCCGCCCCCGCGCCCTCGCTTGCACCCGCCACTCCGCCCGCTCCCAAGGCGGCAGCGGCGCCCGCGGCGAAGCCCGCGGCTCCCGCGCCGGCCGCCGCTGTGACGGCGCCGTCCGTTCCCCGTGCCCCATCTCCCGTCCCTGGGAAAGGCGACGGCGGCGAGACCGCGGAGGAGCGTCTGCGGCGCCGCTCGACCCCGCTGGTCCGCAAGATTGCGTCCGAGCACCAGCTCGACATCTCGCAGATCCCCGGGACGGGCTTCGCCGGCCGCGTCACGAAGCAGGACATCCTCGGGTTCATCGAGACCGCTCCCGCCGCGGTGCCCGCCGCGCCGGTGGCGGCCGCTCCGCGAGCCGCCCTCCCTGGTGGCGGGGTGGAGCATCCGGCCGTCGATCCCTGGCCCGGCGATCGAGTCGAGCCGTGGTCCAAGATCCGCAAGATCACCGCGGATCACATGATCATGTCGCGCCGCGCGTCGGCGCACGTAGCCAGCTTCTTCGAGATCGACTACACGCGGGTGGCGCAGCTGCGCGCAAAGTTCAAGGCCGCCTATGCCGAGCGTGGTGTGAATCTCACCTATCTCGCCTTCATCGCGAAGGCGTGCGCGGCCAACCTGCGCAAGCACCCGATCATCAACGCCGCCGTCTCGGGCGACAGCACGATCTACCGGCAGGACGTGAACATCGGGATCGCCGTGGCACTCGAGTGGGGGCTCATCGTTCCGGTGGTGAAGCACGCGGACGAGCTGTCGCTGCTCGGTCTGGCCAGGGCCATCAACGACCTGGGGGAGCGTGCCCGGACGAAGAAGCTCTCCCCCGACGACATCCAGCGCGGCACGTTCACCATCACCAACCCCGGCGGGTTCGGGCCGTACGCGGGCATCCCGATCATCAACCAGCCGCAGGTCGCGATCCTCGGCGTCGGCACGATCGAGAAGCGGCCCAAGGTCGTGACTCAGGACGGCGCCGACGCGATCGCCATTCGCACCATGGGGATGCTGACGATGTCCTACGACCACCGGGTGGTGGACGGCGCGGACGCGGACAAGTTCCTGGCCGACGTGAAGGCCACGCTGCAGGACTTCCCCGAGCAGGAGATGTGACGATGCCGAAGGTCCTCACCGCGGCGCGGGTGCGCGTGCCCGCCACCAACGAGATCGACTATCTCGCCACGCTGCGCGAGCTGGCCCAGTTCGCCGATGCGCGGGGACAGCGCATCTGGGTCTTTCGCAACGCCAAGGATCCCCGCCTGTTCATCGAGTTCTCCGAGAGTCAGACGGAGATGTCCCATCGCGCGCAGGCGTCCCGCCTGCCCGAGGAGACGAAGCTCGAGAAGAAGCTGCAGAGCCTCGTCACGTATGCCCCCGATGCCTGGGAGCTGTGGAGCGAGGTCTCGCTCGCGGCTCCGGCGGAGACCTGAGGATGGCCCGGCGCGAGCTCACCGTCGACGGTCAGCGATGGGAAGTGTCCCCGTCCGGCCGGGTCACCGTGTACGGCCAGGACCAATACGGGCTGGTGTTCCAGCTCGGCACCGGTGCCGAGCGCAAGCGGCGGTTCTCGCGCTACGCCCCCACCGGGTCGCGGCGCACCGATGCAGCGCTCAGCGAGCTGAGCGAGCGTACACTGCTCGAGCTGTTTCACCAGTCGCAGCCGGCCTGGACCGCCCCGGAGAGCGCCTACGGCGCACGTTGACCTGCATTGTCATTCCACCGCCTCGGACGGCCAGACGAGTCCCGAGGCGGTGGTCAAACAGGCGGCCGCGGTCGGACTGGCCGCCCTGGCGCTCACCGATCACGACACCCTGGATGGCGTGGCCGCGGCCACGGCGGCGGGCCGCGACTTGGGCGTGCGCATCGTGCCCGGCTGCGAATTCAGCGTCCAGGCGCCGTGGGGCGAGCTGCACCTGCTCGGGTACTTCCTGCCCGCAGGCGACGCCGCGCTCGACGGCTTCCTCACGGAGATGCGTGCGGCGCGCGAGCGTCGTGGCACGCGCATGATCGAGAAGCTCCAGCATCTCGGCGTGGAGATCGATCTCCAGGACCTGGCGTTTCAGGCGGCGGGCGGTGCCGTCGGGCGACCCCACGTCGCCCGTGCGCTGATCGACGCCGGCGTGGTGGACGGCTTCGAGGAGGCATTCGATCGCTATCTCGGCCGCGGCCGTCCCGCCTTCGTCGAGAAGGAGCTGCCGCCGCTGCGCGAAGTGGCCGACCTGGTGCACGCGGGTGGCGGCCTGGTGCTCGCCGCCCACATGGGGGAGCGCGGCCAGGAAGACCAGCTGCGTGCCTTCCGGGATGACGGCCTGGACGGCATCGAAGTCCGGCACCCGAGCCATCCGCCGCGGCTCGAGAAACGCCTCACCAAGCTCGCGCGCCAGTTGGAGCTGGCGATCTCCGGCGGGTCGGACTGGCACGGGGAGCGGAGCGCCGGTCTCTCCCACGCTCCGCTGGGCGGGATGCAGGTCCCGGCGGAGTGGCTGGAGGAGTTGGAATGTCGGAAAGCGAAATCCTCTGGATGAGGAGAGGGACCCCATGAGCGACGTACTGCCGGTCGGCAGCAAGGCTCCGGACTTCGAAGCGGAGGCATCCGACGGGAAGAAATACCGTCTGACTGATCTGCTCCGCAGCACGCACGTGGTGTTGGTGTTCTATCCGGGAAACAACACCCCTGGGTGAAACCGCCAACTCTCCGCCGTGCGCGATGAGATGACCAAGTTCCAGCGAGCCGGGATCCAGCCCTTCGGCGTGAATCCCGCCAATCTCGACAGTCACCGGAAGTATGTGGAGAAGATGAAATTCAACTTCCCGTTGCTGTCCGATCCCGACCGGGCCATCGCCCGCGCGTATCACGCGATCAAGCTGGACGGCACGGGGATCGCCCGCACCGTCTACGTCGTGGGGCGGGACGGCACGGTGTGGTTCGCCCAGCGTGGCGCGCCTCCTCCGGAAGAGGTGGTCGCCGCGGTGGAGCCGGGCGGCCGTGGCGGGTGAGCTGGCTGGACGGGTCGCCCTCGTCACCGGGGTGGGGCGCGTCGGCCAGATCGGCCACGCCGTGGCGGCCGGCCTCGGGGCCGCCGGCGCCCGGCTCGTGCTCGCCGACCGCTCAGCCGAAATCCTGGATGAACGGGTCCGGGAGTTTGCGGTCGCCCGCATCGGCGCCGCCCCCGCGCCAGGGGACCTGACCGAGCCGCACGCCGCACGGGCTGCCGTCGGGCTCGCCGAGGCCCGCTTCGGCGGCCTCGACATCGTGGTCAACGTCGCCGGGGGGCTCACCTCCTACGGGCCATTCGAGGAGACGGACATCGCGGCCTTCGAGCGCGAAATCGCGATCAATCTCCGCACCGTCTTCTGCGTATGTCAGGCTGCCGTCCCGTCGTTGCGCCGCCGCGGCGGCGGGCTGATCGTCAACTTCACGTCCATCGCGGTGCTGCAGCCCCAGCCGAATCTCGCGGTGTATCTCGCCGCCAAGGGCGGGGTCGCCGCGTTGACCCGTGCGCTCGCCCGCGAGCTGCGGGGCGACGGGGCAGGGGGAGGGATCCGCGTGAACGCACTCGCGCCGGAAGCCGTCCGGACGTCGACCAACGTGCAGGACATGGGATCGGAGGCGAAGTACGTCGAGCTGTCCGATGTGGTGCGGACCGTCCTGTGGCTCGCCTCCGACGAGGCGCGCGCGGTGACCGGCCAGATCATCCCGCTCGTCGCCGGGTCGCGCTGATCCGTGGAGCGCACCGGGCGGGTCGCGCTCGTGACCGGCGCCGGTCGCCGGCTCGGCGCCGCGATCGCCGGGGGTCTCGCCCGCGCGGGGTTCGACGTCGCCGTGCATCACTACGCGTCCGCGGACGGCGCGGAGGCGACGCTGCGGGCCGTGCGGGCGGCCGGACGGCGCGGTGAACGGTTCGCCGCCGACCTGCGCGATCCGTCGGCCGCCCGCGCACTCCCCGGACGGGTCGTCGACACCCTCGGCCGTCTCGACGTCCTCGTCAATTCTGCCGGCGTCATGGTCCAGCGCGACTTCGCGGCGATCACGCCGGATGACTGGAACGACGCGCTGGCGCTCAACCTCTCGGCGGCGCTGTTCACCGCTCAGGGTGCGGCTCCCCACCTGCGGCGCGTGCGCGGCAAGATCGTCAACCTCGCCGACGTCGCCGCGTTCGAGGTGTGGCCCACGTACCTGCCGCTCAACGTGAGTAAGGCGGGAATCGTCATGCTCACCCAGAGCCTGGCGCGCGTGCTCGCCCCGGAGGTGACGGTGAACGCCGTCGCTCCCGGGGCCGTGCTGCCGCCCGAGGAGTGGCCCGCCGAGGCGCGGGACCATCTCGTCGCGACCACGCCGCTGCGGCGGCTCGGCAGCCCCGAGGATGTGGTGCGGGCCGTGCTGTTCCTGCTCGACAGCGACTACGTCACGGGGGTCGTCCTGCCCGTGGACGGGGGTCGCCTGGTTCGATGAGCGATGGGACGGGGACCGCGGCGATGCGGGACGTCGTGGTCGTGGGCGGCGGCTGCTACGGGACCTTCTACGCCTCCCAGCTCGCCAGGGCGAAGGCCCGCGGCAAGGCGACCTTCCGGTCCGTCGTCATCGTGGACCGCGATCCCGGCTGCCGCGCGCGCCGCGAGCTGCCCGAGGCCGCCGATCGGGTGTTCGTCACGAGCGAATGGGACGCGTTCTTCGACCGGCATCTCGCGGCGGCACGTCCGGGAACGGACGGGGATCCGCCCGACTACGTCGTGCCCTCGCCGCACATGTCCCACCTCATGTTCGAATGGCTGGTGCGCCGCACGCGGGCGCGCTGTCCGAATCGGACCGTGGACGTCGTTCCGGTCCCGGACTCGCTCGGCACGCCCTACGACCGCACCGGCCCCGACAACACGCGCTACGTCTCCTTCGCCGACTGGATCTGTCCGACGCACTGCATCGAGCCCGCCCTCTGCCCGGCGATCGGCGCCCCGCGGACGTGGGAAATGCCCGAGGCAGTGGGAGCGCTGGCCGGTCGCCTGCGCGCCGGCGGCGCGGCCATCGCGGGACCTGTGCTGTTCATTTGTCGCCATCACGTGTACGGCGTGGGGACGTTCGCGGTGGATGCGGTGCTGGAAGGCGAGCGGGTCGTGGCGCAGGCCGCCGCCGCGCGGGAAACAGCACACGTGCTCGTTGGGACGGTGAGTTCCTGCCACGGGGCCCTGAATTTGTTGCGGATCGGGGCGTCGCCTGCTGACAGCTGAGGGCTGACGGCTGATGGCTTCGTTGCTGGATCCGCAAGCGCGACGGCGCCAGCTGGAACAGGCCCAGGCGCTGTTCAATGCCGGCGAGTACTGGCTCGCCCATGAAGCCCTGGAAACCGTCTGGCGTTCTATAATAGACGACGGCGAGCGGCGGGTCTGGCAGGGGGTGATCCAGGCGGCGGCGGCCCTGCTGCATCAGCGGCGCGGCAATCGGCACGGCACCGTCGTCCTGGGGGCGGCGGCGCTCGAGAAACTGTCCGGGCCGCAGCATCGGGCGGTGGAGTTCGATACGTTGCGGTTTCGCGCCACCCTGGCGCGGGCCTTGGCGGGGGAGGGAGATCCTCCGCGACTGGAATTTCGAAGCGATGCCTGAGAACGGGCAGCAGAGCTACGACGTGATCATCGTGGGCGCCGGCCCGGCGGGGCTGTGCGCGGCGATGTACGCCGGACGGGGGATGCTCAGGGCGCTGACCATCGAGCGGGGCGCCCCCGGCGGAGAGCTCCTGAACACCGATCTGGTCGAAGACTACATCGGGTTCGAGAGCATCAATGGGTGGGATCTGGCCCAGAAGTTCGCGGACCACGCCAGGAAGTTCGGCGCCGAAATCGTCACGGACACCGTCGACCAGGTGCGACGGGCCCCGGATGGGTGGTTCGACGTGATCACTGCGCGCCAACGCCACTACCGCGCCCCCGCGGTGATCCTCACGGCCGGCGGCACTCCGGTGAAGCTTGGTGTGCCGGGCGAGCGGGAATACGCCGGGAAGGGGGTTTCCTACTGTGCCGTGTGCGACGGGGCGTTCTTCAAGGGCGAGGTGCTGGCGGTGATCGGCGGCGGCGACGCCGCCGTCGAGGAGGCGGACTACCTCACCCGCTACGCGTCCAAGGTGTACATCGTGCACCGGCGCGACCGGTTCCGGGCCTCGAAGATCCTGCAGGAGCGCGCCTTCGCGAATTCGAAGATCGCAGCGGTCTGGAACAAGCGCGTGGTGGAGATCATCGGCACGGAGCGCGGCACCGATCATCTCGAGCTCGAGGACACGGTGACGGGGGCGCGCAGCCAGCTCAAGGTGGGAGGCGTCTTCATCTTCGTCGGATTCAAGCCGAACACGGGGATCGTGGAGGGCCACGTGAACCACGACGCGGGCGGGTACCTCGTCACCGACGAGCGCATGATGACCTCGATCCCGGGGCTGTTCGCCGCGGGCGACGTGCGCAGTCAGCTGACGCGGCAGGTCACGACCGCGGTCGGGGACGCCACGACGGCGGCGATCGCGGTGGAGAAGTATCTCGCGCAGCTGCGGGAGCAGGGCAGGCTGTCCGCCGCGGGAGCCACGGTCGCGTGAAAGTGATCCAAATTCCGAACGGAGTATTCGTCGAGAACTGCTATCTGGTGATCGACGAGACGTCGGGCGAGTGCGCTGTCGTGGACCCCGGCGAAGAAGCGGGATTGATTCTCCACAAGATCGAACAGGAAGGGGCGCGGGTGGTCGGAATCTGGCTGACGCACGCGCACTTGGACCACGTGATGGGGGTCGCGCGTGTCCAGGCCGCCACCGGCGCTCCGGTGTGGCTGCACCCGGCCGACCGGCCGCTGTATGACCGCGTGTCGCAGCAGGCGGTGGCGTTCGGATTGCAGGCCGAGCAGCCGCCACCCCCCGACGGCGCCTGGGTGCACGGCGCGGTCGCGCGGGTCGGCCGACTCGCCTTCGGCGTGCGCCATACGCCCGGGCATTCGCCCGGGAGCGTGGCCCTCGTGGGCGAGGGCGTGGTTTTCGTTGGCGACGTCCTGTTCCAGGGATCCATCGGGCGCACCGACCTTCCCGGCGGCGACTTCGAGACCCTGATCGCAAGCATCGGGCGGGAGTTGCTGGTCCTGCCCGATTCGACCATCGTG
>DATGDE010000437.1:0-11370 GCA_035311125.1 Gemmatimonadales bacterium | reverse complement strand
CACCGGATCCACCGGGATGACCCAGTAATCGGCGTCCGGCGCCAGTGTCAGTGCCGCGAGCTCACCCTGCGAGTACGTCTCGAACGGACCGAACACCCGCACGCCGGCCTGCCGGGTCCTGGTGCCCCGGCCGACCGCTTCGACCGCCGCTTCGTTCTCCAGTTCTTCGGGGTCCGCCCACACCATGCTCGCGGGGTACGCGCCGGGCGTGTCATGCAGCAGGTCCAGCCCGGGGAGCGTGGTCGCATCCTCAATGATCAAGACGAACATGCGCTTCCCTCACCTTCACGCTTCGCGCAGGACCTCGTCCGCGCGTGGAGCACCCGGTTCAGGTGATGCGGCGGGATAGCCGATCTTGGCGTCCCAGGAGAGCCGTACGAGCACGCCGATGAGGAGCGCAAGCCCCGCGATCGCGGCGAACGACGCGAGGAACCCGACGGCCTGTTTCAGCATTCTGCCACCTTTGTTCAGGGCGGTTCGTTGGACCTGCCTGATAAAGAACTCCCGGAGCCATGCAAGTAACGCACGGGCGCCGAGTTCGCCCGTTCGCTGCGACATCCGGCGCGCGACGTGATAGCGGACACCGGATCGCGCGTAACCGCCGTCACCGCATAGCGAGAAACACGCGACCTGTGGTGCGCTCGCGGCACCGTCCCCCGTGGGGCCCGACTCCGGGAGCCCTTTGCCGTGCGATGGCCGGGCGTATTACAATGAAAGTGTTCACGCCCGATCCATTCACTCAACCAAGGAGGTGATCCATTGTCTAGTCCCAGTGGCTTGCGCAACCTGGCATGGGCAAGCGATCGCCTGATCGGTAGCTGATCCAGGACCGAACCGCGATCTGCGCCTCAGGTCGAGCGCCCACGGCGATCGTACCGGGTTGCGCAGACTCTCGAGCCGCGTCGTCGACCGTTCGGTGTCGACGGCGCGGCTTTGTCTGTCGAGACTCGCGCCTCAGCCGCCGGGCGTCTGCAGGCGGTCGAGCAGCTCGGCGACCCCGTCGAGGTAGAGGATCTCGCAGGGCCGGTATCCCACCACCCAACTCTCGTAGTCCGCGCCGACATGAAAGAAGTCACCGGGCGTGAGGTCGGTTTCGACTCCGCCGGGCGTCCGGATCTTCACCCGGCCGCTCAGGACGACGCCGGCGTGCTCCCCCGGTCCGGCTCCCGTGCGGCGCGGCGGTGCGATGACGTGGGACCAGCGCCACCCCGGCGCGTAGCTGCCCTTGGCCAGGACCTTGCCGCCGATCGTGAACAGCGCGATACGCCCCTGGTCGAACACCAGGACCTTTTCCGGCGCGTCAAACCGCTTGACGATGAGGGCGGGGTCGGTTCGTGGGAAACGGGGTGCGGCGGTCGAACGATCAGTCTCCATGCGTCCTCCGCGTAGGGGTAATGAGACATCTACCCCGGCGAAGGATGCCTGCTCCGTCCGGACGACTCAGTCCGCTCTGTCGCCCCGGCGGCTCAGGCGCAGCCGCGTCACCGGATGCCCGTCTCGCTGCCAGAAATCGAGCCCCCCCAGCATCTCCTTCACCCGGAAGCCGAGGGCGGCGAGACGGTACGCTCCCCTGGTCGACGCGTTGCAGCCGATGCCGTCGCAGTACACCACGTAGGTCTTGCGGACGTCGAGATCGCGCGTGGTCTCGGCGGTCATCTCGCGGTGCGGGCAGCTGATGGCGCCCGGGATGTGCCCCCGGGCGTATGCCGCGCGGGAGCGGGCGTCTATGACGGCGATGTCGTCGATCCCGCGTCTCAGATCTTCGGCCACGTCCCAGGCGTCCGTGTGATAGGCCAGCTTCGTGGCCATGAAGTCGCGGCTCGCCTCGGGAGCGGGCGCGGGATGCTCGAGCACCAGCGAGCGGGCCTTGTGCATGGCGACTCCTGAACGACAGGGACGTGCGTCGTCATTGGCTTCTGACCCGGTCCAGGACGAACCGGATCGCGTCGACCACGAGTTGCGGCTCTGCGTTCTGGATCGCGTGGCCGCTGCGCGAGGTCACGATGTGGATGGCGTTGCGGGAGCGGCGGAACCACTCGTCATGCATCGCCCGCCATGCATCGTGCCCCCGGGCCGTCTGATTCACGGTGCTGGGACTGTCGGCCACCCGCATGCTGGTGAGCACCGCCAACGGAATGTCGGGCAGGGGCGTCAGGCCCTCGACGCCCCCCGCAGCCTGTATGCGCATGGACTCGCGGGTTTCCGCAGCCTCCGCGCCCGGCGGCAACGCCTTGAGCAGGGAGTCGAAGCTGGCACGAAACGCGCCCGGATAGGCGGGGTCGAGCGCGCCCCACCGCATGACTTGCTGCTCGTGGCTGCCGTCGACGAGAACCAGACCGGCGACCTCCCCGGGGTAGAGCGATGTGTAGAGTCGGACCAGGATACCCCCGTAGGATCGGCCGACCAGCACGTAGGGAGGGGGCACATGCAGTCGCGCCAGGAGCGCATGCAGCTCGGCGGCCGCGCGCCGTGCGGTGTGATCCCCCGGCCCCGGCTCCGATCGACCGATTCCGGATCGGGAGTAGGCGACGACGGTCGTGAATTCGGCGACCACCGGCCACACCCGATCCCAATCGCCCAGGTCGTCGCCCAGGCCGGCCTCGAAGACGACTGCGGGTGCGCCCGAGCCGGCGCGCAGGACGTCGAGCCGGTGCGATCCGATATCCACCAGCTGCGGACTCTGGCCCGCCAGGGCTGACGCCGATCCGGCGAGCAGGAGGATGCCGAGCAGTTCCTTGACTGACATGGGCTACGCCTCGCGACCAGGTACGTGCCACCGTGACCCGCTAGCTAAGCACACCGGCTGGCACTATCAATTAGGCCATTATGGAACATGCAATAAGGCCAATTGCCGAGCGCGCGCGCCGCACACCGGTGCGGTTCGCGTTACTGCAATCGCACGCCGGCCCGGCGCGCTCGCTGCGCGACCGCATCTGCGCCATGGTTCGGGAGGCGGTGCAAGCGGGACGCCTGAGTCACGGGGAGCGGTTGCCCGCGTCGCGGACCATGGCGCGGGATCTCAAGGTTTCGCGCATCACGGTCGAGGCCGCCTACGCCCAGCTCGAGGCGGAGGGCTATCTCCGGCGGCGCGTAGGCGACGGCACCTTCGTGAACATCGACGTCGGCTCCCCCGCACTCGCGGCGAGACCCGTCCGGCTGCGGCAACAGCCGGCGGCGTGGTCCACCCGCGGCGGTCGCATCGTGCGTGGCGGCGGCTGCATCGATCCCACGAGCGCGACGGCTTTTTCCGCCGGCTTTCCCGACCTCGCCGAGTTTCCGCTCGACACCTGGCGGCGGTTGACGGCCAGGAGGTTGCGCGGTGGACAGGCCACCCTGGGCTACGGCGACCCGGCGGGCGAGTTCGCGTTGCGGGCGGCGATCGCCCGCTATCTCGCCCAGTCGCGCGGTGTGCGCTGCGCCCCCGAGCAGGTGCTCGTGCTCACCAGTTCGCAGCAGGCACTCAATCTCGCGGCGATGCTCCTGACCGACCCGGGCGACACGGTGTGGCTCGAGGATCCGGGGTATCGCGGGGCGCAGACGGCGTTGGGGGCGATGGGGGCGAGGCTGACGCCCCTGCCGGTCGATCGCGAAGGGATGATCCTGCACGCTCCGAGGGATGGGACCCGGCCCCGGCTGATCTACGTCACGCCGTCGCACCAGTATCCCACCGGAGTGACGTTGTCGTTGCCGCGCCGGCTGGCGCTGCTCGAGTACGCGCATCGTCACGGGGCGTGGATCATCGAAGACGACTACGACAGTGAATTCCAGTACGATGCGAGCCCGCTGCCTGCGATGCAGGGGCTGGACTCGCACGACCGGGTCATCTACCTCGGAACGTTCTCCAAAGTGTTGTTTCCGGGGCTCCGCCTCGCATACCTCGTCCTGCCGCCGGCGCTCGTGAGCGGCTTCGTCACGGCGCGCTCCGCGCACGATGGACATTCGGCGCGGCTGTCGCAGCTGGTGACTGCGGACTTCATGGACGAGGGATTCTTCGCGGCCCATGTGCGCCGCATGCGCAAGCTCTATCAACGGCGCCGCGACCTGCTGCTCGACGAGATCCAGCGGCGGCTCCCCGACTGGTGCCGGCCGTTGGGGACGGCGGCGGGGCTCCAGCTCACGGTGAGCCTGCCGCAGGGCCGTGAGGCGGCGTTGACGCAGGCGGCGGCGCGCGCCGGCGTCGCGACGCCGGGCCTGTCGGGGCTGTTTCTCTCTCGCGCGCGGGTGGATGGCTGGATCCTGGGCTTCGCCGCGCTGTCGGATGAGGCGATCGTGGAAGGGATACGCCGGCTGGCGCGGGTGCGGCCCCCGGGTGCGTAGCAGTCCCTCGAACGAACTCGCCTATTCGGCCCGCAGGACGGTGGCGGGGTCGACCCGCGCCGCCCGCCAGGCCGGGATTCCGCTCGCGAGCACCGCCACCAGGGCGAGCAACAGCACGACGCCGAGATAGGTGGCCGGGTCGAGTCGCGACACGCCGAACAGCATCGCGACGATGGTCTGCGTCGCTGCGACCGCGCCCACCAGTCCGATCGCGATGCCAAGCCCCGTGAGGGTCATCCCCTGGCGCATCACCAACGAGAGGATATCCTGACGCGACGCGCCCAAGGCCGCGCGCACCCCGATCTCCCGCGTTCGCTCGGCGACGGTGCCCGACAGCACGCCGTAGATGCCGGCAGCCGCAAGCACTAACGCCGCGAGCGCGAACGCCTCGAACAGGATCAGCGCGAAGCGTCGCTCGGCTGCCAACAAGTCGAGCAGATGGTCCATCGTGGCGACGCGCACGACCGGCTGGTCCTTGTCCACCGACCACACAGCCTGGCGCACGGCGCGCGCGAGGGCAGCCACGTCTGCGCGCCCCCGCACCACCAGGGACATGGCCCGGTCCGGGAAGCCCCATTGGCTCGATGTGGTGTACACGGCGTCCGGCTGGCTCAGCGCCAGCGACATCTGCTTCACGTCACCCACCACGCCCACGATGGTGTACGGACCCGTCGACCCGATATGCAGCTGCTGACCGATCGGGTCGCCACCCGGGAACCGGCTGTGCGCCAGCGACTCACTGATCAGTACCACGAGCGGCGCATCGACGCCGTCGCGCTCGTCGAGCAGGCGCCCGCGGCGCAGCGGGATGTGCATCGTTTCGACGTACCCCGGGCTCACCGCGTATCGGAACACGTCGTACGTCTCGGCGCGCTGCGTCGGCCCCGCCTCGAAGTGTGCACCGTATTCATCGTCATCGCTGCTCAACGGCAATTGACTCGTGAGGGCCGCATCGGTCACGCCCGGGACCTGCCGAACTGCCGCGAGCGCCTGAGCGTAGAACCGGCGCGTCGCGCTGTCGTCGTCGAACCGGTGGCCCACCGTCTGCACCTGCATCGTGAGGAGTCGCGAGGCATCGAACCCCGGCGGAATCGCGAACAATCGCTCGAGACTCCGGAGCAGCAGCCCGGAGCTGACGAGTAGCACGAGGGCGAGCCCGACTTCCGCGATGACGAGGGCGCCGCGGGTGCCCCGATGTCCGCCGACCGTGCGCCGTGTGCCGTGCTGGAGATCCTGGTGCGGATCGCTGCGTGCCGCCTGCAGGGCCGGTACCACTCCGAAGGCCAGGCCGATGAGGGTCGTGATGGCCAGTGCGAACACGAACATGGTGCCGTCGACGCGGATCGCCGCGACACGCGGCAGGCCTGGAGGGCTGACCGCTACGAGCTCGCGGACCCCGAGGGTCGCCACTGCCATACCGACCACGCCGCCGACCGCCGCCAGGAGCAGGCTCTCGGTGAGCAGCTGGCGGATCAGCCGACCGGGCCCGGCGCCGAGGGCCGCGCGCAGGGCGAATTCACCGCGCCGCTGCACGCCGCGGGCGAGCAGCAGGTTCGTAACGTTCACGCACGCGATCACGAGGACCAGCAGCACGGCGCCGAGGATGGCGCGGAGCGCCGGTCGGACGCCGCGCGTGAGCTCGCCCTGCAGCGACGTGACGAGGAACTGCGCGTTCGGATCGTACGTCTCCGGATGCTGTTCGCGTATGACCGATTGCCCCAGCGACCTGATCTCCAGGGACGCTCGATCGACGTCGACGCCCGGCCGGAGGCGGCCCAGAGTGCGCAAGTGATGACCCCAGGCGGGCCCGATTGACATGTCGTATTGCAGCGGCGCCCACAGCTCGGCCGACGGCGCGACGACGTTGTCGAAGTCCGGCGGCATGACGCCGATGACCGAATAGCCGTCGTCGTCCAGGGTAATTGTGCGTCCGAGGATGGCGCGGTCTCCGCCGAAGCGGCGGCGCCAGAGCGCGTCGCTGAGGATGACCACCTTCGGGCCGTTGAGCCGGTCGTCGGAGGGCTGAAAGTCTCTTCCGATGATCGGCGGCACGCCCAGCACCTGGAGGTAACTCGCGCTGACGCGCTGTCCTTCCAGCCGTTCCGGCTGATCCGCTCCAGACAGCGTCGGTTGCCACGGCTTGAGCACGGCAATCGCTTTGAACGATTGTGCCCGCTCGACGAACGCGTGATACATGCCGAACGTCCCGGGGTTGCGCCCACCGTCGCTCCGGGTCTCGAGGATGGCCACGACCCGTCCGGCGTCCGGGTACGGCAGCGACTGGAACAGGATCGGGTTCACGGCGCTGAAGATGGCCGTGGTGGCGCCCAGCCCCAGGGCCAGCGTCAGAGTCGTTACGGCCGTAAACCCCGGCGCCAGTCGCAAGCGGCGCGCTGCATGGCGCAGATCGGCGAATGGCGTTGCCAGCGCGTTCTCCCAGCCATAACCGCGTATCTGTTCCCGGACGCCGGTGACGTTGCCCAGCTCCAGGCGGGCGGCCCGGAGCGCCGCCTCGGGCGACAGGCCGCGCGCCTGGTGCGCGGCGGTGGCATGCTCGAGGTAGTCACCGACCTCGTCAGTCACGTCCCGGTCGGTGGCCGCGCGGTGGGTGAGCGCGCGCAGGCCACGGGCGAATTGGCGCCACAGCGACATCCGCCTAGCCCTCGGCGTTCAGGAGCCGCGCGATGGCGCCTGCCCGGCGTGCCCAGTCAGCGGTTTCGACGTCGAGCTGTTTCCTCCCGGCGCGCGTGAGGGAATAGAACTTGGCGCGGCGCGCGTTCTCGGTCTGGCGCCACTCGGCATCGAGCCAGCCGGCGCGCTCCAGGCGCTGCAGCGCGGTGAGGAGGGACCCCGGGTTGACCTTGAACACCCCGCGGGAGATCTGCTCGACCCGACGGGCGATGCCGAAGCCGTGCATCGGCTCGAGGCTCAGGGTCTTGAGGATCAGCAGGTCGAGCGTGCCTTGGATGACGTCGGTATTGGTCTGGTCCACAAATGCCCCGGGAGAACGAGTGCCGGGGCAAAAGGTGGTGGCCGCTCCATATGATTGTCAAGATGTGACGGTCAGGGGTATGTCAGGCCCCTTCGAGGGAATCTCATGTGGGCTTCAGGGATGGCGCGACTGTTTGATCCGATCCGAAACGACGAGCTTGGTATGAAGATCCTCGTGCTGGGCGGCACTGGGTTTATCGGCAGTCGCATCGTGAAGGACCTGGTCGTGCACGGCCATACCGTCTTCGCGCTCACGCGTGATCGAGACAAGGCCGACACTCTCCAGCGCCTGGGGGCGGAGCCCCGCCTCGGCGACCTGCAACAGCGGCAGACCCTACGCGAGGCGATGGAGGGCGTCGAGGTGGTCGTGAATCTCGCCTTCCCGAATTTCCTGGGCAGAATGACGATGCGCCGAATGCGCCGGGACGCCAAGGCGGGGCTGGTCCAGATGCAGAACCTGCTGGAAACGGTCAGCGACGTCGGCCCGCTCCCGGTTGTGCTGACCGAAGGCTCCATGGCGTTCGGTGACAGCGGGACCGGCTGGCTGGAGGAGAGCTCGAAGTACACGTTCGACCGGGGGCACGGGCGACTGCTGCGCCTCAGCGTGCCCTATGCGCGGCGCATGGCGTCGGAACGCAAGCTGCCCATCGTGACGGTCAGCATCAGTGGCGCGTACGGCCCCGGATCCTGGTTCAAGGAGTCGCTCTACGCGTACATCGAGAAGGGCAGGGGCATGGTCGTCGGAGACGGGCAGAACATCTGGTCCTTTGTCCATGTCGACGACGTCGTCGGTGCCTATCGCCTGGTGGTGGAAAAACTGCCGGTGGGCCGGACTTTCACGCTGGCGGACGACGAGCCGGTCAAGTACGTCGACTTCGCGAACTTCCTGGCGGACCAGCTGGGAAAGCCGCACGTCAAACACATGCCCCGATGGGTGGCGAAGGTGTTGATGGGGAGCGTGCTCAGCGAGGCGCTTACGATGAACCAGAGAGTGAGGAGCACGAGGGCCAGGACGGAATTGGGCTGGCGACCGCGATATGCCACGTACCGAGAGGGCATTCCCGCGGTGGTCGAGGAGATCCGACGTCGGCCGTGATCTCAGGATGTGACCAGCGCCCTCATGGTCAGCAGCACGCCGGACGCCAACATGGCGATGCCCGCAGTGCGGGCGACGATCCGGGGCCAGGGGGCGACTCGCTCGATCGTGATCGCCGCCGCCACCACCACAATCCACGCGAGTCGTCCCATTCCCATCACGAGCAGGAAGGTCATGAATCCGGCGCAGCAGAGCGCGCAATGGCCCCCGAGCCGGAGTCCCGCCCGCCACGCGCGCGACGAGGTCGTCCGGGGGCCCGGTGCCGGCGCGCGACAGCAATCGAGGTGGTGCGCTTTCCAGGCCGTGAGCTGCGTGCATCCGGCCAGCACCAGCACGATTCCGCTCGCCACGGGCACGGCGGCGAGCAGGCCCGGCCAGCGACTCTGGGCCGCAGTCAGGGCGAAGGCCAGAGGGTAAAGCGCGGCGCCGACGGCCGCCCACACGACGTAGAACCCGATCCCGAGGATGAGCGCATCACGGCGACTGCGCCACAGCGTGGGGGCGAGCGACGGCAGCATCATCGCCACCATCATCGCCATCCACATCGCCATGTACGCGGCGAACGCGCCGAGTGCCGTGTGCCCTGGCATCGGCATCGTCGTGCTCAGTCCGTATACCGATCGTGGTGGCGGACCCAGCTCTGGGTGAACTCCGGGTCCTCGTCCCGTCCCCTGGGCACGAGGTCGAGGATCTGGTAAGTGCCGTTGATCATGTCGATGCCGCGCGCGTAGCACGAGTACGTCCGGAACACCGTGCCGTTGGCGTCCTTGGTGAACACGCTCAATCCCTCGCGATCGGGCATCTCGGGCGCCAGTGTGCCGACGTTGTACAGTGGCTTCCCGCTCTTGATGTCCGCGGGCGTGAACGACACGCCGAAGTCGTAGTTGAACTCGTTGCGGCCCGACGACAGCCATCTGAACTTCCATCCCATGCGCCGCTTGAACTCCGCGATCTTCGCGATCGGCGCCCGGGAGATCACGACGAACGACACGTCGCGCTGGCCGAGATGCGCCACCATGCCGTCGTAATGGTCGGCCCAGAAGGAGCAGTGCGGACACCCGGCGTCGTCCGCCGGACTGAACATGAAGTGATAGACGACGAGCTGGCTCTTGCCGGCGAACAGGTCCACCAGCGATATGGGGCCGTCCGGCCCGTCGAAGAGGTAGGGGTTCTCGACGCGCTCCCAGGGAAGCTCGCGCCGCTGCCGGCTCAGCTGATCGCGCAGCCGCGTGAATTCCTTCTCCTGCTGCAGCAGCGCCTTGCGCGCAGCGAGCCACTGCTCGGGGGGGACGATGGCGTGCGGTGTCATGGGAGCCCTCGCGTCTGGCGGGTTGACGGCCCGGGTGATAATATTCTACCAAGCGGTTGAATATTACACCCTGCCAAGGAGACGGCAACCGGTGCTGGACCAGGTCTACGGCGCGATCGCCGACCCCACGCGGCGTGCGATCCTCGGCGTCCTCGCAGACGGCGAGGTCAAGGTCGGCACCCTCGCCCGGCGGTTCCCGATTACGTTCAACGGCGTGTCCAAGCACATCAAGGTGCTGGAGCGGGCAGGGCTCGTGACCCGCCGGGTGCGGGGCCGGGAGCACTGGCTGCGGCTGCAGGCCGCGCCGCTGCGGGCGGCGGCGCGGTGGCTGGACCACTACCGGGAATTCTGGGACACGCGGCTCGACGCGCTGGAAGCGCTGCTCAAGCCCCGCCCGTGAGCGGACCCCAGCCTTCGGCCGATACGCTGGTGGTGCGCCGGCGCCTGCCGGCGCCGCGCGAGCGGGTGTTCGCGGCGTGGCTCGATCCCGTCAGCCTGGCGCAGTTCATGTGTCCGGGAGTGGTCGCGAGTGCCAGCGCGGAGGTGGACCCCCGGGTGGGGGGCGCCTTCCGCATCGTGATGAAGAAGCCGCAGGGTGACGTCGAGCACCGTGGGGAGTATCTGGTGATCGAGCCGCCGTCCCGGCTCTCGTTCACCTGGATATCGGCGGCTACGGAGCAGCGCCCCTCCGTGGTGACGATCGAGCTGCACGACGACGGCGCCGACACTGAGCTGACCCTCACGCACCGGCGTCTCCCCCCGGCGCAGGTCGAGTCGCACCGCGGCGGCTGGACCGAGATCGTTCGAAAGCTCGAAGCGACGCTGGCTCCCGTCTAGGAGGTGGTCACCCTCCGCCCAGGGTCACTCCAAGGGTGATCGGGATGAAGTCGACCCCATGCCGCACCGGACCGCCGAGCAAGCGCCCTTCGAGGAACAGGCGCGCGCTGCGATGTCCGACGCTCACGCCCGCTCCTCCGCTAAGGGCAAGACCGTTCATCGGGGAGGCGGAGCCACCGCCGGCATTGCCTTCTTCCAGCTCGTAGTAGCCCACGCCGCCGAGGAGATAGGGATCGACCAGCCGCGTGCCGGAGAGCCGCAGGACCATGGTCGCATCGAGACCGAACACCTGGCTCGTTCCCGCCGGCAGGGTGGTCTTGCGTGATGTGCGGCCGTACAGCGCATCAATGCGGAGCGCGAACGGCCGACCCGGCGAGCCAAGAGCCGTGTACGCGGCGAACGCGTGCCAGCCGGCCTTATCGTGCAGCGAATACTCCCCGGTCGGGAACAGCGTGCCCGCACCGAGCGCCAAGCGCGCCAACTGGCCCTGGGCCGGGCCGGCGGCGCACAGACCCACACACACCGCGACAAATTGCTTCTGCATATGGCTGCTCCGAGAAAGAGACTCCGGAAGCTTCGGTGTGATGGGTCAAGCGGAGGTCAAGCCTTGGTGCCTCAGTGGGACATCGTCCCAGCGTCTGACCTCATGCCCGCATCCGGTAGATGGAGAGGGCGCGATTCAACAGGCACAACGGGCACAGCGCCTCGCACCCCGCCGCCGACCAGTCGAGCAGCTCGACCTGACCCTCCCGGCATTGCGGCGCCGTGTGCAGCGGGACGCGGCGTCGCAGGAACTCCTCGACCGCCCGCGCGAGCTGCT
>DATGDE010000436.1:0-9802 GCA_035311125.1 Gemmatimonadales bacterium | reverse complement strand
GAACGCCGAGAGATCACGCATCTCGTCCCCCTCGAACCCGGGCCACTCCACCTGGCGCGACTGCGCCACGTCGAACATCGCCGGTGCGTGGTTCCACATCGCGGTGGCGAGGCCGAGCGGCGTGCGAACCGCGGCGGCGCGGGTCAGGTCGGGGCCGGTCGCAGGGCGGCCATCGAGAGCGTGGCAGTTGGTGCACCCCTTGCGGGCGAACACCCTGGCGCCCTCGCGCGCATCCCCGCCGGTTTCGTTGAATCGCAGGTAATAGAGGAACGCGATCACGTCCGCCATCTCAGTGCCCTGGAACCGCGGAAAGGCGAACCCGCGCGCCTGCATCGCCGCCGACATCCGGAAGGAGTGATTCCACAAAACCCCCGCGATCTCCGATACGCTGAGCCGCAGCGTAGCGGTGCGCAGGTCGGGGGCGTACTCCGTTCCCCGCCCGCCGGGACCGTGGCAGCGCACGCACCCTTTCGCCGTGAACAGCCGCTCCCCGTTGGCGGGGTTGGGCGGCTGCAACAGCACGACGGCGCGGTCGCGCAGGCTGGACGTGCTGCGGATGTAGGCCTGGATATCGGCCATCTCGCGTCCGGCGAAGATCGGAATCGGGATGCCGCGCGCGGTCTGCTTGCCCTGCATGGCGGGCCCGTGATTCCACATCCCCTCGGCGAGCATGATGGGGGCGATGTAACGCCCATAGCCGTCGAGGGCGGGCCCGACGTGGCCGCCCGTGCCGCCGACGGCGTGGCATTCCACGCAGCGCTTCTCGCGGAACCACTGCGCCCCGAGATCGGCGTCGCCCGGCGGATCGAACAGCTTCACGTAGTAGATGTAGCTGATGACGTCGGCCAGCTCCGGCTCGGTGAAGGTCGGCCACCGCACGCCCTGGCGGCGCACCGTCACGATCATGCGGGGCGTGTGGTTCCAGAACTCGCCCGCGAGCTGCTGCATGCTGCGACCCGCGCCGACGACGGCGAAGTCCGGTCCCAGGGTACCGCCGTTGCCCCAGATGGAGTGACAGTGGACGCAGCCGCGCTCCACGAAGATGCGAGCGCCCACAGTCGGGGTCCCCGGGAACACGCCGGCCACCTGGGCGCCGAGTGGAGCCACCCAGAGCGCGCCCGCCATGCCGCCGGCCCACAGCCGCCCCGGACCGATCATTTCAGTCGCCTCCGCCGGAAGGCGCGACCGGCTCCGGGAGATAGCCCCCCACCCGTTCCGCCACCGAGCGGACCGATTCCTCCCGCCCCTCCTTGATCTCCCAGATCGACACGATCGGAAAGAACTTGGTGGCGACCATGTAGAGCAGCACGAACCCCGCGAAGGTGCCGGCCAGGATCGACAGCTCGACCCAGGACGGCAGGTAGTGGCCCAGCGTCTCCAGTTCCCACCGCGGGTTGACCGATGTCGGCACGACGATGTTGAAGCGCTCGAGCCACATCCCGATCACCACGGAGATGCCGGCAATCAACGTTCCGCGCGGCGTGCGCATCGCGCGCTGCGCCATCAGCGCCAGCGGGATCACGAAGCAGCAGATCACCATGAGCCAGAACGGCACGGCGAACGGACCGGCCACCTTGGCCCAGAAGGTCCGCATCTCGGCGGGCTCCTTGCCGTAGAAGGCGGTCAGGTATTCGGCGAACGTGAAATAGAACCACAGCAGGCTGAACAGCAGCAACAGCCGTCCCATGTAGTCGAAGTGGATCGGCTTGAAGTACTGCCCCAGCCCGTAGGCACGACGCAGTATCACCATCGCGATCAGGATCGCGGCGATCCCGGAATAGATCGCGCCCATCACGAAGTAGGGCCCGAAAATGGTGCTGTGCCACATCGGCCGCAGCGTCATGGCGAAGATCCAGCCGATGATGGTGTGCACCGACACCGCGATCGGAATGACGACGATGGCGAGCACCCCGATGACGCGCTCCAGCCGCGCGCGCTGCGCCGGCGTGTCCTGATAGCCCGCCGCCAGGAAGCGGTAGAAGCCCGGCGCCTTGATGCCGGCGTCGCGCACGATCGCGAGATCCGGGATCATGGGGATGTAGAGGTAGATCGTGCTGGCCGTGAAGTAGAGGCAGATGCTCATGATGTCCCACAAGAGCGGCGAGCGCAGGTGGGGATGGAAGAACACGTTCGTCAGGCGATCAGGACGCCCCAGGTCGATGATCGGGTTGATCGCCCCGAAGCCGAGCACGAGGACGGTGATGAACTCCGCCGAGCGGGTGATGGAACGGCGCCATTCGGCCTTGCTCACTCGCAGGATCGCCGAGATCAGCGTGCCGGCGTGGCTGATACCGATGAAGAACACGAAGTCGATGATGTAGATGCCCCAGTATTCGGGCCGGTTCAACCCCGTGCGGCCCAGGCCAAAGCGCCACTGGAGGACATAGGCGGTGATCCCCCACAGCACGATGACGGCGAGGATCCCGGCGGCGACGTAGAAGCGCGACGTGGTGTGGACCAGCGGACGGAGCAAGGTCCGTTCGTCCGGGGGCAGCTGGGCGAGCTTGGCGGCGATCTCGGGGCGCATATCAGGCTCTCGGCACCAGGTAGTAGACCTTGGGCTCGGTCCCCAGGCTCTCCATCACGCGCGTTGCGCGCGGATCGGTCTTGAGGGCCTGCACGCGATGGCGCGGGTTTTCGAGGTCGCCGAACACGATGGCGCCGGTGGGGCACACCTCCGCACAGGCGGGCTGGTAGTCCTCCTCGCGCAGCTCCCGACCCTCGACGCGAGCATCCTCGCGCGCCCGCTGCAGCCGGTGGTCGCAGAACGTGCACTTCTCGATCACACCCTTGGGGCGGACCGACACGTCGGGATTGAGATGGGCACGCTCCGATGCCGGCCACTTCGGCACAGACCAGTTGAAGTATTTCACGGTATAGGGACAGGCGTTGGCGCAGTAGCGGCAGCCGATGCAGCGCGGGTAGATCTGGCCCACGATGCCCTCGGGGTTGATATAGGTGGCCCCGACGGGACACACCTGCACGCACGGCGGATTGTCGCAATGCATGCAGGGTCGCGGCATGAATCGCATGGTGGTGTTGGGGAAGTCGCCCGTCACTTCCGTCATGACGCGCATCCAGGCGAACGCACGACCCATGTCCGCCTGGTCCGGCGCCACGGTAGCGATGTTGTTCTCGCTCTTGCACGCGACCTCGCACGCACCGCACCCGGTGCAGCGATCCAGGTCGATCACCATGCCCCAGCGCGTCACGGCAACGTCCTCCTCACGCGCGCTCGAGGCGCACGAACGTGGAGTACCACGCCGCGAGCCCGGTCAGGGGGTCGGTCGCGCCGTCCAGCAGCTGCAACGGATTGGCGAGCTCTCCGCTCGGGTGCTTGAGTCCGTAGGGCGCGTTCACCTGCCCCGAGGCCGTGCCGGGGAAGTGCCGCAGCCGCGCCCGGCAGCGCCCGCGCGCCGACACCACCCACACCATCGTGCCGTCGCCCAGTCCCAGCGCCGCTGCCGTGGTGGGATGCACCTCGATCCACGGCAGCCAGTGGACGTCCAGCGCGAGGCTGGGCTGCTCCGCCAGCCACGGCTCGAGGTGGATCGTCCCCGAGCTGAGGGTGGACAAGCGGTAGGGGACGAGGCGTAGCGGGAACGGAGCGGTCCCGGTCGCAGCGGGCGTGGCGGATGCCCGCAGCGCGGCGTACGGCTGCCGGTCCTTCCCCTCGGCACGCAACGCGCGCAGCAACGTTTCCGGCATGAGCTCGATGTGGCCGCTGGCCGTGCGGGCCAGCCGGGCGGGATCGGTCCCGTCGTACAGCAGATCGGTCCACCCGCCCTGTTCGACGGTCGCCTTCCAGAAGGCGTCGAAGTCCGGTTGCTCCGCGAGCCACCAGCCGCGCTCCTCCATCTGGCGGTAGTGGGTCCGCTCGAACATGTCTCCCAGCGTCATGCCGCGTCCTGCTGCGAACAACCCCCGGGCCCGGGCCTGGAGCAATGTCGGCATGTCCGCGTACGGCAGGCTCGGGGCGATGCTCCCGCCCAACGTCCGGGCCAGGGCCAGCAGCGCGTCGGCGGTGGCCAGCGTCTTGTCGGGCGGTGCGACCAGCGGCTGCGCCAGGCCCCAGACCTGGTATGGGTAGGAAGGCGGAGTGGGCGCATCCTGCCAGCGCTCGTAGGGCAGCAGGTCGGGCAGCACCAGGTCCGCGAAGCGCGCCGTCTCATCCAGGAATGGAGAGAAGCTCACGACGAAGGGAATGTGCTCCAGCGCGGCGCGCCAATCCTCGGGGCGAGCGGCGGAGGCCAGCGGGTTGCTGTAGTACAGCAGCAGGGCCTCGATCGCCCCGCCACCCTTAGCCGCGGCGGCCGCAAACTGCGGCGCCGGATCTCCTGTACCGAACGGGACTGCGGCGCGCGCCACGGGTGGCCGCGCGAGGCCCGCCCGGGCGACGGCGTCGAGGCGCGGCGCGGCGAGCGGCGCGAGCGGCGGATCGTCCCCGAACAGCACGCCGCCCGGCCGGCTGATATTCCCCATCAGCACGTTCAGGCTGTGCACCGCCAGGCCGCTCAACAGGCCGTCGGGCGCGTGCAGCACGTCGCTGCCGCATACGGCCACCGCGCCGGGACCAGCCGCGAACGCCCGAGCGAGCGCCACGATCCGCTCCACCGGGACCCCGGTGATCGCCGACACTTCTTCGGTGCGGTAGTTGCGCAGCACCAGCGAGCGGTAGCCTGCGAGCGGGCGACCCGCGGCATCCACGCCGTCCTCGAACCCCGTCACGTGCCGGGCCACGAAATCGGCGTTGAACGTCTGCTCCTTGATCAGCACATAGGCGAGGCCCAGCGCCAGTACTCCGTGCGTCCCAGGCGGCACGCCGACCCATTCGTGGGCGCGGGCGGCGGTGCGCGAGAAGCGCGTGTCCACTTGCACGAAATGGCCGTGCCGGGACGGTTTCGCCGCCGAGCCGCCGAACGCGACGAATGCCTGCACCGGCGACCACCAGGACTCGAACAGCGGGGCTCCGAAGGACAGCACGAGCCGGGCGTTCTCGAGATCGTAACCCGGCCGGCGCGGGATGCCGTGCATGAGCGCCATCACCGCGTCGCTACCGTCGGGATATTCGTCCGTCACGTAGTTGGGTGAACCGAACGCTCGCAGGAAGTGGCGCCACAGCTCGTCCATCGTCCCCGCGCAGTAGCCCGCCACCACCGCCAGCCGCTCCGGCCGGCCCGCCGTGCGCAACGCCCCCAGGTGCTGGGCGAGCAGCGCCACGGCCTCCTGCGATGAAATGCCGCGCCACTGCCCCGCCCCGCGCGCGCCCGCCCGGACGACCGGGGCCGCGATGCGTTGCGGGTGGTAGAGTACTTGGACCCCGCCGACGCCGCGCGGGCAGAGTCCTCCCTGACTCATCGGATGCAGTGGATTGCCGTTGATGCGAACCAGCTGCCCGTCCACGGTGCGGCCGCGGATGCCGCAGCGCGCCGGGCACACGAGACACACGGAGCTCTTCCGCTCCTCGATCCCGGGCGCCCAGCCTTCCTGCTCCAGCGGGGTGCTCCACTGGTAGTCCTTCAACTGGCAGGCCGCGGCCGCCGCGGCCGCTCCGGCCGTCCACAGGAACTCGCGACGATTGGGGGTCACGGGCGCGCGTTGCTCCTAGCGATGGCAGGCGACACAATCGACCGACTGCCCTTTGTCCTGGTGGCAGCCCAGGCACACCCGCATCCGGATCCCGACGAGCGGGCGCTCGGGAGGGCGCTCGGTGTGGGCAATCGCGCCGTGGCAGTTCTCACAGGCGAGCTTCGCGATCCCCACGTGCCGGCGGTGCGTGAAGTACACGTAGGGTGGGAGATGGAAGAGCTTGTTGAAGCGGAGCGGCTCGCCCCGGGTCAGCAGCACGGTCAGGCGCGCGGCCTCGGGCGAGGTACCCTGGCGAACCTGATGGCACATCATGCACGTCTGGGCGCTCGGCAACCCCGCGTGGGCGCCGGTTGTCTCGTACTGATGGCATAGCTGACAGGCGATCTTCTACTGCTCGGTGTGCTTGCGGTGATTGAAAGCGATCGTCTGTTGCACGGCGGGCGTTCGGAGCAGGATCGAGCGTGCCGCTGCGACCAGGAGGATGGCCAGGGCAATCACCACGCCGGCTCTGAGCCAGCGTGCCGACCGGAGCCTCGCGGACACACGCTCCGCGATCCGCCTCAGGGAGTTGACTTGCCCTCCAAGTCTCGCATCCAGGTATCGAATCCAGCGCCGCGGGCTGCTGGTTTGCCGCGTGCCGGCCCAGCGACTGCATTGATGAAGCCTTCAGGTACTGTTACGACAAATTGATGGAAGAAACCATGAAGGCCTGATGAAGCGCCGTGAGTGTAGTCAGGTCGTTCCGTGCAGGATTGTCCCGCAATCACCCACCACCCAGTAGTCCACCGACGCACTGTAGCCATGCGCTATGGCTCTCAGGTTCTCAAACGTGGGCGACACCATCGCTCGCCATGTAGCTCCATCCCAGTGAAGGATCGTCCCCCCCGACCCCACCGCGAACGCACGCGTCGCGCTGTCGGCGGTGATGCCGAACAGGTCCTCCGTCGTCCCGCTCGGCTGCACGCTCCATGTCCCGGAAACACCGCTGACAGAATGGAGAATCGTGCCGCGATCCCCCACGAGCCATGTGTCCGTGGACGGATTCCCTACGAAGGCTCCTGAGCGGATGTTGACGCTCACCCCGAGCGTGTCAGGGCTCCAGGCGGTGCCGTTGAAGCGCACGGCGCTACCCGCCTCGCCCACCGCGAGCATGTTGGTGTCCGCCGGCCCGCCGATGAAGAAGAGCGAATGTGTGGTTTGGCTTGCTTGGCCGGACCAGGTACCACTGAACCCGACGCCGTCGAGCGTATGGATGATCACCCCGCCCGCCCCGGCAGCGAACATCTCCGAAGTGCCCTCCACCCTGCTGATCGACGCGAGCGTCACCAGGACGTTGCTCGCTTGTTGGGCGAAGCCGCCGCCGTAGGAAGGGGCGTATACGATCGTACCGCTATCACCCGCCAACCAGACCGAGCCACTGGCGTCGGCCTCGATACCGTAGAAGTTCTTGGCGCGCTGAGTGGGCCCGAAGTTGACGGGAGACCAGACGGTGCCGCCACCGTAGACCAGGTAGGTGCCGCGGTCTCCGAGGGCAACGCCGGTGGTGACCCCGGTCATCTTGATGCTCGACAGCCGCTGCATCGTTGGGCTGCTGACCAGAGTCCACCGAACGCTCGAGTCGGCGCCTGTCGTCACCGCGGGCGTCCCCGGACGACAGTTGGCCGTCGGACCCTGATCCGAGCACGCCTCCACGAGAACGAGTCCGGTCAGCAACGCTGTTCCCGTTGCAGCGACGCGCGACAAAGGTCTACCCCACCGCAGCGTCATCAGTGCGCGCATCCCTTCTTGCAGCGAGGATCGAGCAGCTTGCCGCCCCCCTGTCCCCCACCCAAAACAATGGCCTCCGGGCCGGCGGACCAAACCGCTGCTTCGGGGCTGCGCTTCGCACGCCGTTGCGACACATCGGCCGCGGCTGCGTCGGCGTTGGCGAAGAACTGGTCCTGATTCTCCCCGGCCACGACCGCGATCCAGATGTCCGCGCTCCCGTCGGGCTTCAGCGTGATAGGCCCAAGCGCCTGGAGGTACCGGTGATCGGCGGGATCAGGTGCGGCCGGCACGGTGAAGTCCCCGGCGAGGGCTGCGACCTGCGTGGCGGTAGACTGGCCGAAGTCGGTGAGAAATGCGTTCCCCGAAACCGGAAAGTCACCGAGCAAGAGGGTACCGGCGTACACCCCACCCGGCGTCGCGTCCGTCATGAACATCAGCCTCCCGTCCAGCGCGCTGGCGCCGACATCGTCGGACGCATCTGGACCGATGTCCCAATCGGCGAACATACCAGCGTAGAACGTCACGGTGCCCGTGCTGGAGTTCGTGAAAACGAAGTGGAACAGCACGTAGTCGTTGGGAGGCACGCCGTCATAGGATTGCTGGAGCACCTTGAGGCCGACGCGCTCCGGCGATGTCGCGTCGGAGTAGTGCCAGAAGACCTTCGTTCCGAACTGTGGCGACGAGGCGAGACTCATCCTCCCGTCGAGCCCGAAGTCGCGGCACGCACCGCCGCACTGCCCGTAACCTGAGAAGTCGACGCCGGTCAGCACGCGGTCGGGCCGGAGACCGACGATCAGGCCGCCCCTGAAGAGATGGGAAACGGAGATCGAGCCGTGGACCGGAGCCTGTCCCGCCGGGATCGGGAACTGCACTCCCCACCCCTCCCCGAACTGATCGAACAGCTCTCCGGAGAGACCGCCGATGTCCCCCGGCATCGGCGTGACGGCCAGCCGGGTGCGGGTATGGGAAAAGGCGATGTTCGGTGCCGTCGTGAGCGTGCAGTTGATCGCACTTAGCTCGTTTGGGAACAGGAAGTCATCCTGCGGTGCTCCCTGCAACACCTTCGTGCCCAAGGCCCCGCAGGAAGGGAGGAGCACTCGATACCGCACGTTGTTCTGAACGATCATCGGCTCGCGGCCGAGGAAGTCGACCCAACCGCCGTCCGCTCCGCTCGTCCCTTCGATCACCGCATAGCCCGGCGCCTCATCATAGGCGAATCCGAGATCGACTCCGCCCAAGGGCGCGCCGTCGAGGGTCGCGCCGCCGCCGAGGCCACTGCCTGGAACGACCTGGATGTTCTGAAGGACGTCAGCGCCGTCTACAACGACCGGAGTAGTAAGGAGGTAGCGCACCGGGAGTGACCCGATTGCCGGATCGGGTGGAAGCGTCACACGCATCAGGTAAGTGCCCGCAGCAACGGGGATCGAGAAGGCGTTGTCGGGACAGCCGAGGAACTGACTACCGGCGAACGATGGCGCTGCGGGAGGCGGATTGAGCACACGCACAACCAAGCCCGAACCGTCCGGAATGAAGTTGCAGAGACTTGTGCCATCCGGTCCCAGCAGCTGCCCCGAGATGGTACCACCACCGACCAGATCGCCCCGCGGAGCAAGCGAGCCCGTTCGGCTCCCGTCGTCCGTGCAGGCAACGATCAGCGCGAGGGTCAGAGCGATGGCAGGCCGAAGCGAGCGGGTGATCATCACGTCCTCCTGTAGCGGTCCAACGAGAATCACAGGCCGGCCAACGATCCCTGCGGCGGGCGCACAAGACTGTCGGGTGGCGGTCAAGCAAGGGTCAAGCGTTCTTGACTCGCGCCCTCGCGGCCCTTGGGGGCTTGAACTTTTGGCCAAGCTGGGCCTCGCGCATCGCGCAAATGCCCTACGTCGCCTGGCGTGGCTTGCGCTGCGTGTGTGCGGAGCGCACGTTTGACGGGGTCTGCGGACTGCGCGCTCCGGCGAGTGTCCATCGGGCTTACGGCGTCACAGTTGACGTGGCTCCAGGCTGCGCTGACGATCCTCCTCTCCCCGCTCGAATTCGACAGCGTGGGAGTGTGGCGGACGAAGGCGCGCCAGTCGGTCCAAGCGCTGTTTGACGCCGACTCCTCCATTCCCCTGCTCCCAGATCCCCGGCACTGTCGCCTTCACGTGGGAGAACATCGGACACCTGTGGGAGCGACCCAGCCGCGAGGCGTTCCTGCGGAGCGAGTTCTACAACGAACAGCCTGTTGCAGGCGCATCCTCGAATGGCGGAGATCTATCGCCGCGTTGGGTTCCCGGACTGAGGGCCATCTACCTGACCGGCATGTGACACCAGCCAGCCCCGCGTGCCTCCCGTGATCGACGTCCGTCTCCTCGGACCCGTCGAAATCCAGATCGACGGTGCGTCTCCGCCGTCCGAGCTGCTGCGGCCGATGAACCTCGCGTTGTTCCTCTATCTCGCCCTCTCC
>DATGDE010000435.1:0-11526 GCA_035311125.1 Gemmatimonadales bacterium | reverse complement strand
GGTTCACCGGCGCGATGCGGGCGCAGCTGGAAGCCGCCGCGCCGCCGATGGCGGGAGGAGGAGCGGCGGTCGCTGCGACGCCCGCGCCCTCGGCCGAGCCGATCCAGGCGCTCTCGTTCGGCGCGGGGGTCGCCGGCCGGGCATTGGGCCGCACCGCGCGACGTCCCGCGGTCTGGATCGTGTTGCTCGTCGTGCTCATCGTGTTGTGGTGGTTGCTCCATTAGCGTCGTAATCGTGAGGAGGCGGGGATGATTCCGGCCACATTCGACTATCACGCGCCCGGCTCTCTGGCCGACGCGATCACGCTGCTCGACAAGCTCGGAGACGAGGCCAAGGTTCTGTCCGGCGGGATGAGCCTCCTGCCGATGCTCAAGATCCGGCTCGCTCAGGTCGCCCACCTGGTGGACATCGGCCGGATCCCCGGTCTCGACTATATCAAGGAAGAGGGCGGCACCCTCAAGATCGGGGCCGCGACGAAGGAAAGCGCGCTCGAGCGCTCGGATCTCATCCGCTCGAAATACCCGATCCTGCTCGACACCGCCCTGGTGATCGCTGATCCGATCGTGCGCAACCGCGCCACCGCGGGCGGCAACCTGGCCCACGGCGATCCCGCCAACGACCATCCCGCCACGATGCTCGCCCTCGGCGCGAGCATCGTGGCCCGGGGACCCAAGGGCGAGCGGACCATCCCCGTCGACCAGTTCTTCAAGGGGCTGTTCACGACGGCGCTGGCCGCCAACGAGATCCTCACCGAGATCCGCATCCCGACGCCCCCCGCCCGGAGCGGCGGCGCGTACGTGAAACTGGAGCGCAAGGTAGGCGACTTCGCGACGGCCGGCGCCGCGGCGCAGGTCACGCTCGCGGCAAACGGCACCATCGAGAAGGCCGGCATCGGCCTCACCAACGCGGGGCCGACGCCCATCAAGGCCGTCGAGGCGGAGAAGTTCCTGGCCGGCAAGAAGCCCGACGACGCCACGCTCCAGGAGGCCGGGCGCCTGGCCGCCAAGGCGACGAACCCCTCGGCCGACCGGCGCGGCTCGGTCGAATACAAGCGGGAGATGGCCCGGGTCCACACGGTCCGCGCATTGAAAGCGGCGATCCGTCGCGCGGGAGGGCAATGACCATGGCCACGCACACGATCACGGTCACCGTGAACGGCGCGCCGCGCACGGCCGAAGTCGAATCCCGCCTGCTGCTGGTGCACTTCATTCGTGAAACGCTCGGCATGACGGGCACCCACATCGGGTGCGACACCAGCCACTGCGGCGCCTGCACCGTGCTGCTCGACGGCGAGCCGGTGAAGAGCTGCACGATGCTGGCGGTGCAGGCCGACGGCCGCCAGGTGATGACCGTCGAAGGGCTGGAAAAGGACGCGAAGCTCGATCCGATCCAGGAGGGGTTCATGCAGGAGCACGGCCTGCAGTGCGGTTTCTGCACGCCCGGCATGATGCTCACCAGCTACGCCCTGCTGCGGCGCAACAAGCAGCCGACCGAGGACGAGATCCGCCACGCCATCTCCGGCAACCTGTGCCGCTGCACGGGCTACGTGAACATCGTCAAGGCGGTGCAGTACGCGGCCGCCAAGCAGCAATAGGAGCGCGACCATGGCACCCAAGACGACGGCCGAAGTCGGCGGGATGGGGCACTCGATCAAGCGCAAAGAGGATCCGCGCTTCATCCGGGGCCAGGGACACTACGTGGACGACGTGGTGCTGCCCAACATGCTCTACCTCGACATCGTGCGCAGCCCCTTCGCCCACGCGAAGATCAAGGCGATCCGCACCGAGAACGCCCTCAAGGTTCCGGGCGTGCTCGCCGTGATCACGGGCGAGACGCTGAAGCAGTACAACCTGCACTGGATGCCGACGCTGATGTCGGACACCCAGATGGTGCTGCCGGTGGAGAAGGTGATGTACCAGTCGCAGGAGGTGGCGGGGGTGATTGCCACCAGCCGCTACGCCGCCGCCGACGGGGTCGAGGCGGTGGAGGTGGACTACGAGCCGCTCCCGGTCGTGGTGGACCCGTTCAAGGCGCTCGAGCCGGGCGCACCGGTGCTCCGCACCGACAAGAAGGACAAGAAGGACAACCGCATCTTCCACTGGGAAGTGGGGGACCGCGCGGCGACCGACAAGGCGTTCGCGGAGGCGGACGTGAAGGTGCAGCAGGACATCTACATCCCGCGCATCCACGTCGCGTCGATCGAGACGTGCGGCTGCGTGGCCGATTTCGACCGCGTGCGCGGCAAGCTCACCGTCTACATGACGACCCAGGCCCCGCACGCCATTCGCACCGTGGTGGCGCTCGTGGCGGGCCACGTTGGCCTCTCCGAGGAGAAGATCCGCATCATCTCGCCCGACATCGGCGGCGGCTTCGGCGGCAAGGTCCCGGTCTACCCGGGATACGTCATCGCCATTGCCGCCTCGGTCGTGACCGGTCACCCGGTCAAGTGGATCGAGGACCGGATGGAGAACCTCCAGGCCGATTCCTTCGCCCGCGATTACCACATGAAGGCCGAGGTCGCGGCGAAAAAGGACGGGACCATGACCGCCATCCGCATCAAGACGGTGGCGGACCACGGCTATACCGACGCGGCGGCCAATCCCTCCAAGTTCCCCGCCGGCATGTTCTCGATCTGCACCGGCTCCTACGGCTTCAAGAACGCCTTCGCCGAAGTGGACGGCGTGTACACCAACAAGCCGCCCGGTGGCATCGCCTATCGCTGCAGCTTCCGGGTCACCGAAGCGGTGCACGCCGTCGAGCGGATGGCGGACGTGCTCGCGCAGGAGCTGAAGATGGATCCGGCCGAGCTGCGCCTGAAGAACTTCATCCCGCCCGAGCAGTTTCCCTACCACTCGGCGCTGGGATGGGAGTACGACAGCGGCAACTACGCCGGCGCCCTGAAGAAGGCGATGGAGATCATCGGCTACGATGCACTGCGCAAGGAGCAGGCGGAGAAGCGCAAGAGGGGCGAGCTGATGGGGATCGGTATCTCGAGCTTCACCGAGATCGTCGGCGCCGGGCCCTCGAAGCATTTCGACATCCTGGGCATCAAGATGTTCGATTCGTGCGAGATCCGGGTGCACCCGACCGGGAAGGCGATCGCGCGCTTCGGCACGAAATCGCAGGGCCAAGGGCACGAAACCACCTACGCGCAGATCGTGGCGGAGGAGCTCGGCATCCCGGCGGCGCATGTGGAAGTCGAGGAAGGCGACACCGACACCGCCCCCTACGGTCTCGGCACGTATGCGAGCCGCTCGACACCCGTGGCCGGCGCCGCGGGCGCCATGGCGGCGCGCAAGATCCGCGACAAGGCGAAGAAGATCGCGGCCTACCTGCTCGAGGTGAGCGAGGACGACCTCGTGTGGGAGCCGGGCAAATTCTCGGTCAAAGGTGCACCGCAGAAGAGCAAGACGATCCAGGAGATCGCCTTCGCGGCGTACACCAATCATCCGCAGGGGATGGAAGCGGGGCTCGAGGCCGTGTCGTATTACGACCCGCCGAATCTCACCTTTCCCTTCGGCAGCTACATCTGCGTCGTGGACATCGACCGCGGCACGGGGATGGTGAAGATCCGCCGCTTCGTCGCGGTGGACGACTGCGGCAACATCATCAACCCGATGATCGTGGACGGGCAGATCCACGGCGGACTGACCATGGGGATGGCGCCGGCGCTGCTCGAGGAGATCAGCTACGACGAGAACGGCAACATCCAGGGCGGCAGCTTCATGGACTATCTGCTGCCGACGGCGGTCGAGACACCGAAATGGGAGACCGCCAAGACGGTGACTCCCTCGCCGCACCATCCGCTCGGCGCCAAGGGCGTGGGCGAGTCGGCGACGGTGGGCGCGCCGCCCGCGGTCGCCAACGCGGTCGTGGACGCGCTGGCGCATCTCGGCGTGCGGCACATCGACATCCCGATCACGCCGGAGAAGGTCTGGAAGATCCTGAAGGAGAAGGGAGTCGCAGAGTAGGTTGCACAAGAGCCGCTCCCGACTCGAGGGTCGGGAGCGGCTCTCTCAGGACCTTCCGGCTCTGAAACCGAGGGTGCCGGTTACGCAGACGTCCACCCTGGCCACGTGGAGGAGGCCAACGGCGGCGCCTGACGATGCGGACTGAGGACCCCGTGAATGGACGTCTGCTCGTCCACGGCAACCCGAATGGCCCCGTTCGATGACAGTCGGGCATTCAGGATGTCGAACATCCCCGATGCGCGGACGTCGAGACCAGCGACGGAGACCTCGGCCGGCAGTGGACGATCATCTCCGGCGGTGAGGATCTCCCGCACGCGAATCGGCCCCATCTCGCAGAAGCGCACCTGCGCCTGGCCGCTCTCCGCGAACGCGAGCACCCTGACATTGGTCAGATCAGCGCGCACCTCTTGTCCATGAAGCACCCTGGCTTCCTGCATCCGTTCCACAAGACGGAAGGTTTGTGACTGCGCGGTGACGCGGGCTTCCATATGCACTCCTTGAAAGGCTTCACCTTGGTGGTACCCATCGTCGGGCCACCGGGTCGCGTGCCGCGGGCGCATTGGCGCAGTGTCCTCGCCGTGGTACACACCGGCATCGTCCCCGGGAGGGGACAGGGTGAGGCTGGAGGCGGGGGCTAGGCGTCGCCGAGGGGCGCGGCGACGCGGTCCTTCAGGTGATTACGCGGGGGACGGCGTGCGCGCTGTCCGGCTCGTCGCTCAGATCGAAGTATGCGTCGAGCTCGTCCAGCAGATCGTCGTCGTTGTAGACGCCGGTGAGGATGCGCTCCGGCGTGCCCGGATCGATCAACAGGTACCCGTAGGGATAGTCGAGGCCCGACAGCACGATCGCCCGCCGGTGATGATCGGCCAGCTCCACGTACACGGTGTCGGAGTTGGTCGCCACCAGCGCGATGCCGTTCCGGGCCAGGGTCTGCGCCACCTGCTCGGTGTAGAAGTCCAGGTCGCGGGACGCTTCCCGCGCCGAGTCCTGACTCAGCGTATCCCCCGAGTGCAGCCAGAACACCACGACGCTGGGCTGCGTCACGATGCGCGGCACGCGCAGCAAGCGATCGTGGATCGAGTCCCGGGGGGCATGCCACAGGCCGGAGAGCGCGGCGCTGTCGGGGTGCACCGCGATCCCGGCCCGCCGGGCGGGGCGGGGCGAGGGGCGGCACGCCGCCAGAGCCAGAAACGGGAGCCAGACGCGTCTCACGAGGGAGAAGATAATGGATGTGCCGGTCGTGCCGGGGATGTGACCACCGACCCACCGCGCCGGCCCATGTGAGTCTGACACGCGACCGCAGCGGGGTCGGGGTAGATTGACCTCCATGAGCGCACCATCAACTCCGCCCCCCGACCCGGAGCCGGTCCCGGCGTCGGTCCCGGAGCAGGCCCCGACGTCCGCCCCGACCCCCGCCGTGCGACGCCACCACTGGCTCGTCCGGCTCACCCACTGGGGCACCACCATCGTGCTCGCGGGCATGGTCGCGAGCGGTCTCCAGATCTACGAGGCCTACGCCCGGTTCGGGAGCCGGGGGGCCCCCAGCTACCCCAACCCGCTCGAGGGCGCCCACTTTTCCTCCTCGATCCGGCTGGGGGGATGGCTGGCCGGCGGGCTGAATTGGCATTTCGCCCTGATGTGGCCCCTCGTCCTCTTCGGCCTGCTCTACGCTTCCTACCTCGTGGGGAGCGGCGAGTGGCGGTCCCTGCTCTTCCGGCCCAGAGACGTGCCGGGTGCGATCGAGATGACGAAGTACTACCTGCGGCTGCGCCGGGAGCACCCGCTCCAGGGAAAGCACAACCCGCTGCAGAAGCTCGCCTACACGACCGTCGTACTGCTGGGCGCGCTCGCGCTCCTCACCGGGTTGTCGATTTACAAGCCGACGCAATTCTCCTGGCTCACCGCGCTGTTCGGCGGCTTCCAGGCGGCGCGCTACTGGCACTTCTGGATCGTGTGGATCTTCGTCGCGTTCAGCATCAGCCACGTGCTGCTGGTGTTCCTGGTGGACCCCGCCAGCCTGCGCGCCATGCTCACGGGACGCTACCGGGGGAGGTTTCCGAGTCATGGATAAGCGCACCGACCGTCGCGGATTCCTGCGTATCGCCGCGGGGGCGGGCTCTGCCGCGCTGGTCGCGGCCTGCGCCTGGGACGGCGGCGACCTGATCCGCCCCCGGCTGCTCTCCATCAGCCGCCTCAACGACTGGGTCGGGGAGAAGATCCTCTTTTCGCCGACGCGCCTGGCGCGGACGTACGACGCCTCGCTCCGCTCGGCGAGCCTCCCCAACTATCACATTTCCGACGACACGCCGGTGTTGCGCGACCCCACGAGCTGGCGCCTCAGGGTGGATGGTCTGGTCGAGCAGCCGCTCTCGCTGTCGCTCGACGATCTCCACCGCATGCCCCGCGCGAGCTACACGGTGCAGCATCACTGCGTCGAGGGGTGGACCGCGATCGCGTCGTGGGCGGGGGTGCCCGTGAGCGAGGTCGTGCTGCGCGCCCGTCCCAAGCCGGCGGCGCGCTTCATCATGTTCCGCAGCTTCGACGCCGACTACTCCAACGGCTGGGACATGGCCAGCGCGATGCATCCGCAGACGATCCTCGCCTACGCCATGAACGACAACCCGCTGGCACCCGCCCACGGAGCGCCGTTGCGTCTCTATTCTCCGACGAAGCTCGGCTACAAGATGACGAAGTACCTGATGTCGATGACCTTCATGGACACGCGACCCGGCGGGTACTGGGAGGACCAGGGGTATCCCTGGTTCGGGGGGATATAGAAGGTGCCAGGTGTCGGGTGTCAGGTCATGAGGTCCTGACACCCGGCCCCCTGCGCCTGACACCTAGCCTATCGCTTCCAGCGCATCATGCAGCTCCACCGCTGTCTGGTAGCGCTGCGCCGGCTCTTTCGCCATCGCCCGCAACACCACCTGGGCCACCGTCTCGGGCACCTCGGCGTTCATGGACCGCGCGCTGGGCGGATCCTCCTCGATGTGCTTGGCGATGAGCGACCACGGCGTGTCGGCCTCGAACGGCAACTGCCCGGTGAGGCATTCGAACAGCACCACACCGGTCGAGTACAGATCGCTGCGGGGATCGAGCTCCTTGCCTGCCAGCTGCTCGGGCGACATGTAGTCGGGCGTGCCGACCGCCATGCCGGCCTCGGTGAGCCCCTTCCCTCTCGGCGGGTTGGCCAGGCGCGCGATGCCGAAGTCCATCACCTTGAGGAAGCCGTTGGCTTCCACCACGATGTTCTGCGGCTTGATATCGCGGTGGATCACACCCTCCTCGTGGGCCATCTCGAGCGCGCGGCACAGCTGTTTACCGATAGTGAGGGTCACCGGCACGGGGAGCCGGCCGCGGCTCTGGATCAACGCCTTGAGCGGCGTGCCCTCGACGAACTCCATCGTCAGGTAGTACATGCCGTCGACCTCGCCCAGGTCGTAGGTGCGAACCACGTTGCGGTGCGTGATCCTGCGAGCGAGACGGATCTCCTGCTTGAAGCGCTCGAGGGCGACGGGATCACCCGCGACCACGTCGGGGCGCAGCGTCTTGATGGCGACCGGCTCGCCCAGCTCGCGGTCGAAGGCGCGATACACCACGCCCATGCCGCCCGCGCCGAGCACCTCTTTCACGTCGTAGCGGCCGGCGAAGATCGAGCCGGGACGCAGCAGGTCGCCGGCCGTGGGTGCCGCGGCGAGCGGCTGCGTCTTCGAGCCCGTCGCGGCGTGCATCATGTATTCGACCAGCTGTGCCTTCTCCTTCAGATCCTCCACCAGGTTGCGGAACGCCTGCGACAGCAGGCCGATTTCGTCCTGGGTGGTCACCGGGATCTCGACCGAATAGTCGCCGTCCTGCACGCGACGGGTGGCGCGGGCGAGCTGCTGCACCGGACGTGCGATCTGGCGGGCCAGGACGAAGGCCGAGGCGAGGGCGAGCACGATGCCGAGCAGCATGGCCGCCAGGATCGTGCGCTGCAGCGTGCGGAACGACGCCAGCTCCGCCTCGCGCGAGCGGAACGCGACGAAACCGCCGCGCAGATCCCCGGCGGGGGACCGGACGGCGCCGGCCAGCCCGATCAGATGCTCGCGACCGGAGCGGGCGGTCATCGCTTGTCCCGTCGAGTCTCGCGCCAGCTCGTCGGGCTTCACGCCGGCCTGCAGGGCCGCGGCCATTTCGTCGCGGGGCAGCGTGCTCCCGACGACGTACGGGTGGTTCAGCGTGTCGAGCGCGAAGAAGACGACGTCGGAGCTCGTGGCCTGGCGGATCGCCATGGCCAGACTGTCGTTCACCTCGTAGGTCGCGACGAGCGCACCCTGGGGCGCCGCTTGCGGCGAAGCCCGCAGCGGCGTCCCGACGGCGATGAACAGCTTGTTCCTCACGTCATCGAGCCACGCCCCGGAGGGCGCTTCGCCGGACAAGGCGCCGGCGACGAGGGGAGCGCCGGAGAGATCGACCTCGAACTGCTCGGGGTAGTCGGTCCGGGCGATCAGGAGACCCTGATTGTCGGTGACCAGCACCCAGGCGGCGCGGATCAGATCGCGGATTTCGTTGGCTTGATCGAGGGCGTCGGCCCGCTCGCCGTGCTTGAGGAGACGCTCGCGGTATTGTGGCACGTCCGTCGCCACGGTGCTCAGCCCGCCCAGGGTCCGGGTGCGCGCCGCCAGGAAATCCTCGACGGCGGTTCGGGTCGCGGTTAGGGCGCGCTGGATCGAGGCGTCGGCCGTGCGGTTCGCCTGGAACGACGTGATGCCGAAGGTGATGCCCAGCACAGCCACCACGAGCAGCGCCGAGGCGAGGAAGATCTTCCCGGCGAGCCCGAAGCCCTTAGTACCGCTCGCGTCCGGCATTCGTGGGGTAGTCCTTGCCGAACTTGTTCTTGTGCGGCTGCCAGTGGAAGCCGCGCGCGTCGAGCGTGATCACGAAGTCGGAGAGATCGGCCGCGCCGACGGTGACGTCCCTGACGGCTTCGACCGGGGCGCGCTCGTGCCACACGTGCAGGCGGTAGGCACCCGGGCTGACGTCGCTGATCGTGAAGGCGCCGTCGGCGCCGGGCTGCGCGTAGTGGTGCGTTCCCATCACCTGGACCAGCGCGACCATCCGCGGGTGCACGTTACAGAACACGCGCACCAGCCCCGGGTGGCGGAACGTGATCGACTTGCCCTCGCCCCGTCCGTAGAGTCCGAGATCGAAACTGTTGGAATCGGAAACGGAGAAGACGTTGTGATCGAACGGATCGTGGTTGGGAAAGGCGACCGTCGAGCCGACCGGCACCACCAGGACGTGCGGTGCGAAGGTCTTGTCGCTGATCGTGATGTCAAATCGCGCGGCCGGGGCGGCGGCCCCGAGTCCCTCGAGGTACACGACTGCGTCGCCCAGATCGGGCGACGGCTTGTTGTCCTTCTCGAGGATGACGATACGTCCGCGGACCGGCGCGCCCTGGGCGCCGACGGGGATCGCCCCGACCACCAGGGCGAGGACGAGGCCGACTGCGGTTCTTGCGTCCACGGGCGCTCAGCTTAGTCTAATCCAACCGATCACGCCAGGAGTCGAGGCGCATGCGTAACCTCATGCCGCTCATTGTTCTGTCCCTCTTCGCAGGGTCGCTCGCAGGACAGAATCCGCCGACCGGCCAGACGCCGGCGGCCGCGCATGCCAGCGTGGAATTCTCCGGATTCGTGCTGCTCAACGGCTTCTACACCAGTGCGCGCGTGAACAACAGCGACGTGCCCCAGCGCGCCGAGGCGACCACCGCCGACGCGGGCGGCGTGGGTGGTACGATCCGCCAGACCCGGCTCGGCGTGTTCGTGAGCGATCCCGACGTCTTGCGGAGCAGCTTCTCGGGCGAGGTGGATGCCGACTTCTACGGCGGCCAGCAAGCCAGCTCCGGCGGGCGCACATTCCCGCTGCTGCGCATCCGGCGGGCGGTGGCGACGCTGCAGTGGACGCAAGCGCAGCTGCTGTTCGGACAGGAGTCCCCGCTCGTGGCCGAGCGGAGCCCGCGCTCGCTCGCGTCGGTCGGATTCCCGGACTTCGCGGGCGCGGGGAACCTGTGGCTCTGGACGCCGCAGGGGCGGGTCACCCTGGAACGACGCGGCACCGTGCGTCTCGCCGTGCAGGCGGCGGTCCTCGCTCCCATCGCCGGTACGGCGCAGTCGTCATTCGACACCCAGCTCGACTCCGCCGAGCGTGCCAAGCGGCCGGCGCTCGAAGGGCGGCTGCGCATGGGGTGGGGACCGAGCGACGACCCGAGCGAGGTCGCCATTGGCGGCCACGTGGGCTGGATCAAGGGACTCGATTCGACCCGCGGTGATTCGATGCTGGTGTCGAAGGCCGTGACGGCGGATCTCCGAGTCGTGGCCGGCATCCTCGAGGTCCTAGGCGAGGCGTATACGGGACAGGCACTCGCGGGGCTCGGCGGTGGAGGGATCGGGCAGAGCCTCGGCGCACGCGGCGTCCCGGTACACACCAAGGGCGGATGGGGGCAGGTAAACCTGCGCCCGGTGCCTCACTTCATGTTCGGCGGCGGCTGCGGCATCGACGACCCGAAGGATGCGGATCTTCCCGCCACCGGGCGACTGCGCAACCTGGTGTGCGAGGGGCACGCCGAGTGGCGGCCGCCGGGTCCGCTGGTGTTCGGGCTCGAGTACCGGCGGCTGGAGACCCGGTACGCGAGCGGCGATTTCACCGCCAACCACGTCAATCTGGCGGCGGGGTACCGGTTTTGAGGTGCTAGGCATCAGGTGTCGGGTGTCAGGGTTCTGGGTTGAGTCCTGACACCCGACACCTGGCTCCCTGGTACCTGCCCCACCTGTTCGATTCCGGGACGCGCAATCCCAGCTTCGCGCATCCTGTGGCACGAGCCCTTCCCGTGCGCTTCGTAACCCACAGTCCGCAAACCAGTTGCCGACGACGCCCCTGGCATGTGCCGTGCGTTCAGAAGGGTGCCGTCGTGGGCGTTTCCATTCTCTATAGAACCGATTGAGGACCGTCTTTGGACATACCGCGCGAACCCGTCAAGAACCGTCGTCGCCTCTGGCAGGTCGGGATCGGCGTCGGCGCCTTGATCGTCATCACCTTGGTGCTCTCCAGCCTCAAGCCGGCCGCACCCTCCATCGAGAGCGGCACGCCGTGGATCGACTCGGTGCGCCGCGGCGAAATGCTGCGCGAGGTGCGTGGCCCCGGCACGCTGGTGCCGGAGCACATCCGCTACATCACCGCTCTCGCCTCGGCGCGTGTTGAGCGCATCCTGTCGCAGCCCGGCGCGGTCGTGAAGGCGGGGACGCAGTTGCTCGAGCTGTCCAACCCCGATGTGCAGATCCAGGCGCTCCAGGCCGAGCAGCAGCTCACCGACGCCCAGGCCCAGCTCGTGAGCCTCCGCACCAACCTTCAGAACCAGCGGCTGACCCAGGAAGGCGTGGTCGCCACGACGCATACCGACTACGAGAAAGCCAAGCGCGAGGCGATGGGCGCCGACTCACTCGTGGCCCACGGCCTGGTGGCGCGCAACGACGCGGCGCTGGCGCAGGACCGCGCGGTCGAGCTCGAGACCCGCTAT
>DATGDE010000434.1:0-8182 GCA_035311125.1 Gemmatimonadales bacterium | reverse complement strand
ACGAACGTCCACGTCATATCGACGGCCTCGATGTGCGTCGATGCGAAGCCCGCGCCGTCGAGTAGCGCCTGGAGGCGCGAGCGATCCGCGAGGGCGAGAATGCCCGGTTGCCACTCCGGCGACGGTGGCGCCAGGTGGCCCGCCTCGACGAGGATCCGCGCGGGAATCGAGGCGAACGGGTTCTCGTCGGGCCCCGTGAATACGGCGAAGGCGAGCCGCCCACCCGGCACGAGGACGCGACGGCACTCGCGGAGCGCGGCCGCGGGGTCGGGCATGAGCATGAACCCCCAGCGACAAAGCACGCCGTCGAACGAAGCATCCGCGAAGTCCATCGCCTGGGCATCGAGTACCCGGAAGTCCACGTTCCCGACCCCGAGCTCAGCGCCACGCTTGCGCGCGACCTCGACCATGGCCGGTGCGATGTCGGTGGATAGCAGGCGCCCGGCTCCGAGGCGTGGCGCCGCCATGAACCCTGTGTCCCCGGGGCCCGCGGCGATCTCCAGCACGCGTTGGCCGTTCTTCGGTTCCAGGTGATCCACCAGCCACTCGTGGACCGGCCGCGACGCCGCGAGCAAGGACTCGCGCTGCTCATACCAGCTCTGTGCCTGGCTGTCCCACGCCTTGCGAATCCGGTCTGTTGCGTCGTTGGTCATCGGAGACGAAGAACCTGAACGAGGTGACATGACCGGGCCGGGGATCGAACCCGGGACCTGCGGATTAAAAGTCCGCTGCTCTACCAACTGAGCTACCCGGTCGGGTTAGGCAGGAGAAGAACTTAGCGGACCGGCTGGTGCTGTGGGAGTGCTAGTGTTTGCCGTTTGTTTGCTACGAAGCGATGCGACCCGTCGAGTTGGTCTTCACAAGGCGTGCGGCGGCCTTGATGCCCGGCAAATGAGAGACGACGATGGCGCCATGACGATCAGTGGCTGATCGCGAAGAACCAGGCGGCGATGACGGGCCCCCGTGGACCCCGGAAACCAGGCTGCGGCGGGGGAGCGCCCGGCGACGGTGCCGGGGCCGGACCGAACTCCGGCTGGAAGAGGTACGCCACATGCCGCATCGGGTCCACGGCGATCGTCTTGGCGCCTCGCATCGTGGAGACGGTGGCCACCACCGTGTACCTGTCCGGCGCATCCTGACGCGCGACGGTGACGTTGCTGTCGCGCCCTGCGGGGATATAGATGAGCTTGTCCGCGGGGTCCCACCCGAGGGCGTCGACGCCGTCTCCGTTGGCGATGGTGGCCACGACCTTGCCGGAGGCGGGGTCCACCACGACGGAGGTCTTGCCGCAGCCGGAGAAGATCCGGTTCGTCGTCCGATCGTATGCGATGCCTGTCGGCCCTTCGCAAGGGGCGAGCGGCCATGACGCCAGCACCTTCATCGTCTGCACGTCGATCACCTGCATGGTGCTCGTGCCTTCGTTATTGACGAAGATCTTCCCCTTGCCATCACTCGCGGCTCCCTCAGGCCCATTGTCCTCGAGCTGGGCGGTGCCGACGATTTCTCCCGTCCTGGCATCCAGCGCGACTGCCGTGCCGATCGGGCGACTGTGATTGGTGAGAATGATCCGATCGGAGAAGTCGTCGTACATGATGCCGTCGAGCCCGCCGGTGGAGACCGGGATCTTCTTGATCACGGCCAGGCTCCGGAGGTCGAACATGGTCACGGTCGAATCGCCGCCGTTGGTGATGAACCCGTGGTTCGACTTCGGGGCGAGCGCGATCCCGTGCGTCCGAGGAGTGTCCAGGATGTCGCCGAGCACCTTCCCGGTCGATCCATCGACCACCATGACGTGCGTGCCGCGGGAGACGAAGATGTAACTGGTGCGGGTCGCGTCCCGAGAAGGGCCCCTGGTGTGCGTCCCAATCTAGGCCAGTAGGTGGCGGTGCGCTGTTATCTGTTCGTCGACGACGGAAGCTTCAGAGCCAGCGCTCCGCACTTGACCACCGCGTGCTAGCTTGGGATTCTCGATGCGTCAACGGTGGTTTCTTCTGCTCTCCGCCTTCGTCCTTGGCGGAGTGGCGTACCTGGGAGTCACTCACCCGGAGCAGGTCCACGGCTTTGCGAAGACCCTGTCCCACCTCTCGCCGCTGTCCGTCGGCATTGCTTTTGTCCTCATCCTCGGGCAAGTGAGCGCGCAAGCGCTACGGATGTGGGCGATCATTCCTCGTGATACTCCGCTGGGCGTACTCAGGGCCGGCTACGTCTTCACCGTGGGGGATTTGACCAACATCTTGGTGCCGGCGCGGGGGGGCGATGCGCTCAAAGTTCTGCTGATGAATCGCGCTGTGGGCGGACCGCGCATTGCCCTGACCCGGGCGACCGGAGCGATGTTTGCTGACAAGGTTGTCGATATCGGCACCCTGATCATGCTGTGCGCGCTTACGGGCATGCTGAGCCTCGTCGTGATCAAGACGCAAGCCACGCTCCCGCCGCTCTGGGTGGTCATGGGGATCGCAGGAGGGCTCATCCTGCTCCTCGCGGGGTTTTGGTATGCGCCGCCTCGCTGGCTGGCGGCGCGGATGGGCGGGCTGCACGAGCTGGCCCGAGGCCTTTCCGGACTGAAGGATCCCCTACGGTGCTCGGCGAGCGTGGCATTCAGCGTCGTCGCCCGGCTCGCGGAGGTACTGGCATTGCGCGTACTCTGCAGCGCGATGGCGTTCCCGCTATCGCTGTCCCAGGTGCTGGTCGCGCTCGTGATCGTGAATCTCAGCGTCAGCGTTCCGGTGTCGGTCGCGAATCTCGGCGTGTACGAGGCCGGCCTCGCCTTTGGGCTGACCCGCGCCGGCGTGCCATTGCCCGTCGCCATCACGCTCGCGACGACCCACCACGCGCTGGAGCTGCTCGGGATCACCCTCAGCGCGGCTGGCTACACGCTCGCGATCCGCATTCGGCCTCAGGAAACCGCCCCGGCAGTCCACTCGAAGGTCGTGCCCCGGAGCCCTCAGTCGGGCTCCCTGGGAGGGTCAGCGCAGAGTCCCGGCGCTATCTCGGATTAGTCCGGGTTTTTCCCCAGGTAAGGCGGCGGAACCTAGCGCATCATACGGTGTGGTGGAGACTGCAGGCTGTGGTTCGAGCAGTTCGAGCGCCCTGGGTCCACGAACCCTGTCCGCCATCCAAGGAGCGTCGATCATGCCAAGCTTACTGAAGCGCCGCGGCTGGTTTCCCGTGTACCTGTCGGTGCTGGCGACGGTAGCGTTCGTCCTCGCCTGCAGAGGAACCACGCCTATCAAGACGCTGCTCGATGATCCGGCCCAGTTCGATGGCAAGACCGTCCGTATTGCGGGGCAGGTGCAAGGCTCGGTGGGCGCCTTGGGCTTCGGGGCCTACCAGGTGAACGACGGAACCGGGACACTCTCCATCGTGAGCGAAGGCGGTGGTGTGCCGCGCCAGGGGGCCAAAGTCGGGGTGGAAGGGACCTTCCGATCTGCGTACACGCTCGGATCCCAGAGCGTGGCCGTACTGGTGGAGCAGCGCCGTTACACTCCCTGAGGACGTGCTCTAGCGCCCGGTGGAGTCCAGAAACGCCGCGATCCGCTCGTTCAGGAACTTGCCGTCCGCCGGATCGATCCCTGCACCGGCAGGATGCCCCCACAGTGACGGGATCGGCGTGAAGGTGACGTGCGGGATGAACTTGGCCTCGTAACGCGCATCCGTCACGGGAAAATACAAATCCGTCTCGGAGGGCATGTAGAGCACCGGGACCTTGATCGAGGCGAGCGCCCGCTCGACGCTCCCGTCGAATCCCGGGGTCGTCCCGACGTCGTGCCGCTCCCAGGTGCGGGCCTGGAGAATGAGGTCGTTGGCGTCGGCGCCCGGAATGAAATTCCTGCGCAGGCCGTCCACGAAGGACTCGAAGGTCGTCCCCGGCGGGCTGATCTGGCGCCACAGCTCCTGGCGCCACCATTCCTGCGAGAAGAGCCACCCGGTCCAGACGAGGCTGAACAGCTCGACCCCCTGTTTGGGCTGCGCGGTGTAATCGCCGCCCTTGAACGCGGTATCCAGCTCGATCGCCGCAATTTGCGCTTCGAGCCGCACCACCCCGTGCGGCCAGCACTTGGCGGTGCCGGACGTCGCCACGATGCGATCGGAGAAATCGGGATAGCTCACCGCCCATTGAAACGCCTGCTCGGCGCCCATCGAGAAGCCGATGATCGCCCGCAGGTGGGTGACGCCCAGCTCGTCGACGAGGAGCCGGTGCACCGCCGCGACATTGTCCCGAATGGTCGCGACGGGGAAGCGTGGGCCGTGGAACGGCTCCGGCGTGTTGCTGGGCGACGACGAATGCCCGTTGCCGAAGAGCTCCGTCGCCACGAGGAAGTAGCGTGCGGTGTCGAGCGCCAACCCCGGGCCGATGAGCCAGTCGTACCCGTGGTGGTCGGCCAGATAGTGCGACGGCAGGAGAATCACGTTGTCGTGCTGCGCGTTCAGGTGGCCGTACGTGCCGTAGACGACCTTGACGTTCGGGACCGTCACGCCGCTCTCGAACGTGAAGCGCTCCAGGGTGAAGACGTGGTGGGCGGCGCGGTCCGGCGGGGCGGCCGGCTGCTGCGCACGCAAGGACGAGCAGCATAGCACCGACAGGACAACGGACCAGACCGCTGCATCGCACCGCACAGGTCGCTCGAACATGCGGATAAACTTGGCCGTGAGTATCGTTCGCCGCCATGACCGACCCCTACGCCGCGCTCCGGGTCCCCGATTTCCGCCGCTTCATCGCCTTCCTCGCGGCCCAGACGCTCGCCACCATGATGCAGGGGGTCGCCGTCGGCTGGCAGCTCTACACGGTCACCCACGACCCCCTCGCGCTCGGGCTGGTCGGATTGGCCGAAGCGCTGCCGTTCGTCGGCCTCGCGTTGCCCGCGGGGCACCTCGCCGACCGCGTGGACCGGCGGCGCCTGTCGCTCGCCGCGCTCGCCGTGCTGACGCTGTGCAGCGGCGCCCTGCTCGCCCTGACGGGTCTGGGGCTGGTGCGCGCGCACACGGCCTGGCTGGTCTATGCCACGATCTTTGTCAGCGGCATCGCGCGCAGCTACTTGCAGCCGACCCGCACCGCGCTGTCCGCCGATCTCGTGCCGCGCGAGCTGTTCCTCAATTCCATCACCTGGCGCAGCGTCACCTGGCAATCAGCGGCCGTCGCCGGGCCGGCCGTGGGCGGCGTGCTGGTCGCCCTGGGCGGGCCGGCGCTGACCTACGCCGCGGCCGCCGTCCTGCTCGGGACCGCGTGGATCGCGCTCTTCCGGGTTGGTCCCCATCCCCATCCCGCGGCCGCGCCCGACGCCGGGGGCATGGCGGGACTGCTCCAGGGTGTGCGCTTCGTGCTCACGCAGCCGGTCCTGCTGGGCGCCCAGCTGCTGGATCTGTTCTCGGTGCTCTTCGCCGGAGCGGAAGCGCTGCTGCCCATCTACGCCACGGACATCCTCCACGTCGGCGCCACCGGACTCGGCGTGCTGCGGGCGGCGCCGGCCGCCGGCTCGGTGCTGATGTCGCTCTATCAATCGTTCCGCCCGCTGCACGGCCGGATGGGCCGCATCCTGCTGATGTCGGTCGCGTTGTACGGCCTCTGCATCAGCGCCTTCGGCATCTCCCGGACCTTCGTCCTTTCGGTCGCCCTGCTCCTCGTGTCGGGCGTGTTCGACAACATCAGCGTGGTGCTGCGCTCGACCTTGCTGCAAACGCTCACGCCGCGGCACCTGTTGGGTCGCGTGGCCGGGGTCAACGCGATCTTCATCGGGTCGTCCAACGAAATCGGCGCGTTCGAATCGGGCGTGGCGGCCCGCGCGATCGGGACCGTGCCGGCGGTGCTGCTCGGCGGATTCGTCCCCATCGTCGTCGTCGCCCTGATCGCCTGGCGCGTGCCGGACCTGCGCCGCCTGGAGCGGGTCGCGTGAAGGCCGTCCAGAATCTCCCGTTCGCGCTGCGCCGTCCCTGGTTGCTCACCCGGGATCTGCTGCAGAGCCGCTCCCAGCCGAACCTGCGACGGCTGCTGGAGGTCCACGACCCGGAATCCTTCGTGTGGCGCATCCTGCCGCACGCGGCGCGCACGTTCACGGCCTGCATCACGGTGCTCCCGGCGGAGCCGGCACGGGCGATGGCCGTCGCCTACCTCTATTGTCGCATGCTCGACACGTACGAGGACCTGATGCCGGAGCCCGCCGAGCGGGAGGCGGCATTGGCGTCGTTCAGCGCGCGATTCCAGGTCGCGGACGGCACCCCGCCCACCCCCGCGCCGCGTATCGCCGCGACGCACGCGCCCGACGCGCGCGATCAGACGCACGTGGTGCTGGTGAACCGCTGCCACCTCGTGGACGGCGTCTTCGCGAAGCTCCATCCCCTGGTGCGGGAGCACATCGCGGACCTGGTGGCGTCGATGGGCTCGGGCATGATCTGGTCGTCCCGCACCTTCCGCGCGCAGGGTGGCGCGTTGCAGGACGACGAGCAGCTCGCCCGCTACTGCCGCACGGTCATCGGGCTGCCGTTCCTCTTCGCCGTCCGCCTGCTGCACCTGCAGCGGACCGGAAGCGCCGCGGTGTCCGACGACCTGCGGGAGGACTGCCTGCGGGCCGGGGAGATGGTGCAGCTCGCCAACGTGACGCGGGACATCGAGAAAGATCTGCGCCGGGGCGTCTCCTACCACCCGGCACTGCGGGCGGATCTCGGGAGGGTCGATCTCGAAGACGCCGGGCTGCGCGCGCGCATCCGCGAGGTCCGGGCCCAACTCCTCGACCGGGCGCTGACGTTGGCCCCGGCCTATGAACGGATGATGCGCGCGCTGCCGTTCCGGGCGGTGAGCCTGGCGCGCGGATCGGGCGCGCTGATGCTGCTCTTCACCGACCGGTACTACCGGTCGTGCGCTCGCCTGGTGGGACGCCCGCCCTGGCCCGGGCCCGCGTCCACCGGCGGGTTGATCCTCCTCTCCGCCTGCCACGCCGTCATGCGGCGCTGGTCCGCTCGGTCCACGCGCCGCATCACCGACAATCTCCTGCGGCGCGCCCGGGCCGGGGCCGGGTAGGCCGGGGCGCGAGAGGTCTTCGACGGCGATTCACGGTCGTTTCACCGCATCCTCACGAGATTGCGGGCGATCGCAAAGAACTCTCCGCGGAGGCCAGAACATGAAGATCCGTCTCTCGACAGCGGCGCTGATGATGCTGGCGGTCGCCGCCTGCCGACAACGCGCACCAGGCGTAGCCGCCGTGCGCATGGACTCGACCCAGCTCGCCCGGTTCGCGCCGCTTCCCGACTCGATCGCCGCACCGGACAATCCGATCACGCAGGCCAAGATCAGCCTCGGCCGCATGCTGTTCTTCGAGACGACGCTCTCCCGGGACCATGATCTGTCGTGCAACAGCTGTCACGATCTCGGGCAGTACGGTGTGGATCATGCGGCCGTGAGCACCGGCGCGCAGGGCCAGCACGGCAAACGCAACGCGCCGACGGTCTACAATGCCGCCGGACACCTCGCGCAGTTCTGGGACGGCCGCGCGCCGAGCGTCGAGGAGCAGGCCAAGGGACCAATCCTCAACCCGGTCGAAATGGCGATGCCGAGCGATCGCGCCCTGCTGCTCGAGCTGGCGGCGATGCCGGCCTATCGCGACGCCTTCCATCGCGCCTTCCCGGGTGAGGCGAACCCGGTGACCTACGACAACGTGGGCCGGGCGATCGGCGCGTTCGAGCGAGAGCTCGTGACGCCGGGGCGCTGGGACGCCTTGCTCAAGGGGGACTCGACCGCCCTGACGCCGGCCGAGAAGCAGGGGTTCAACGACTTCGTCGAGGTCGGGTGCGTGAGCTGCCACAACGGCCCGTACATCGGCGGCCAGATGTACCAGAAGGCGGGACTCGTGGCCCCCTGGCCCGATCGCTCCGATCCGGGCCGCATCGCCGTGACCCACCAGGCCGCGGACTCGATGGTGTTCAAGGTGCCTTCCTTGCGCAACATCGCGATGACGGGGCCGTATTTCCACAACGGCGGCACGGCGTCGCTCGCGGAAGCCGTCCGAATGATGGGGCGCTACCAGCTGGGCCGCGACCTCACGGATGCGCAGGTGGCGTCGATCGTCACGTACCTGAAGGCGCTCACCGGGGAAATCCCGGCCGCCTACATCGCGGCGCCGCAGTCGCCCCGCAATCGCTGACCGCCTCGCACCACGGCCCGGCCGCCATCGCGGCCGGGCCGTGGCGCTTA
>DATGDE010000433.1:0-4355 GCA_035311125.1 Gemmatimonadales bacterium | reverse complement strand
CGCTCCGGGGCATCTTCCCGTTCAGCCGACCCTGAGGAGATGAGTGATGCGCCGCATCGCGTTTATCGTGTGCCTCGCCGTCCTGTCGGTGCCGCGTGCGGCACCGGCCCAGATCCCCGCGGCCACCAGCGACATGCTGCGGCGGCTGTTCGCCTCGCGCGACTTCGCCGCGCAGTCGTTCGGTCCGGTCCATTGGATGAGCGGGACGGCCTACACCACGCTCGAGCCGTCGGCGGTCGTGCCCGGCTCGTCCGATCTCGTGCGTTACGAGACCGCCACCGGCACCCGCAGCATCCTCGTCTCCGCGCGAGCGCTCACGCCGGCGGGTGCATCCGCGCCGCTCGACGTCGAGGATTACGACTGGGACGCCGGCGATACGCTGCTGCTCGTCTTCACCAACACGCGGCGGGTCTGGCGGCGCAACACGCGCGGGGACTACTGGGTTCTGAACACGAAGAGCGGGACCCTCCGCAAGCTCGGCGGCGCGAGCGCCCCGGAGGCCTCGCTCATGTACGCGAAGTTCTCGCCCTCGGGCGATCGCGTCGCCTACGTACTCCGCGGCGACATCTATGTCGAGCGCCTGGCCGGCGGGGAGGGCGCGATCACCCGGCTCACCAAGGACGCGGACTCGCTGCACGTCAACGGCATGAGCGACTGGGTGTACGAGGAGGAGTTCGGCCTGCGCGACGGATTCCGCTGGTCGCCCGACGGCGCCCGGATCGCGTTCTGGCGCTTCGACATGACCGGCGTGCGCACGTTTACCCTGATCAACGACACCGATTCGCTGTACCCCTTCACGATCCCGATCCAGTATCCCAAGACGGGCACCCCGAACTCGGCGGTGCGCATCGGCGTGGTGAGCGCCGACGGCGGGGGCGCGGTGACCTGGGCCTTCTTCGATGACGATCTGCGCGACAACTACCTCCCCTGGATGGAATGGGCGGACTCCAGGGAGCTGCTGCTGCAGCGCATGAACCGGGAGCAGAACACCGACCGGGTCATGCTGGCGGACGCGGTCACCGGCGGGACGCGCACCGTGCTCACCGAGCGGGACAGCGCGTGGGTGGATCTGGTGGAGGACATCCCCTGGCTCGCGCGGCACACGCGGTTTCTCTGGATCTCCGAGCGCGACGGGTGGCGTCACGTCTATGCGGTGCCGCGCCAGGGCGGAGCGGCCGTGCTCGTCACGCCGGGCGCGTTCGACGTGATCGATGTCGCCGCGGTGGACGAGACCGGCGGCTGGCTCTACTACATCGCCTCGCCCGACAACGCGACGCAGCGTTACCTCTACCGCATCCGCCTCGCCGGGGGCGGCCGCCCCGAGCGCGTCACGCCAGCGGATGCCCCGGGCACGCACAGCTACTTCGTCTCGCCCGACGCCCGCTGGGCGATTCACACAATGTCCCGCTTCGATACGCCTCCGGTCACGGACCTGGTCCGGTTGCCGACCCACCAGGTGGTTCGCACGCTGGTGGACAACGCAACGCTGCGGGCCGCGGTGGAATCGCTCGTGCCGCGACCGGCCGAGTTCTTCAAGGTGCAGGTGGGTGGCGGCGTCACGCTCGACGGCTGGATGATCCGGCCACGCGATTTCGATTCGACCAGGACCTATCCTTTGCTCATGCAGGTGTACGGCGAGCCGGCGGGCCAGACGGTGCTCGATCGCTGGTCGGGCACCTCGGGTCTCTGGCACCGGATGCTGGCAAATCAGGGCTACGTCGTCGCCAGCGTCGACAACCGGGGCACGCCTGCCCCGCGAGGCCGTGCCTGGCGCAAGATCGTGTACAAGCAGATCGGGGTGCTGTCGAGCCGCGAGCAGGCGGACGCCGTCCGGGCGCTCACCCGCACGCGGTCCTACCTCGATTCCACCCGCGTGGGCATCTGGGGCTGGAGCGGCGGCGGGTCGAGCACGCTGCAGGCGATGTTCCGCTACCCTGAGGTCTACGCGGTGGGAATGGCCGTGGCGCCCGTCCCCGATCAACGGCTGTACGACACGATCTACCAGGAGCGCTACATGGGGCTGCCCGCGGACAACGGGGAGGCCTATCGGCTCGCGTCGCCCATCACTTTCGCCGATGGACTGCGCGGCCGGCTGCTGCTGGTGCACGGCTCGGGTGACGACAACGTGCACTACCAGGGATCGGAACGGCTGGTGAACCGGATGGTCGCACTGGGGAAGTCGTTCGACTTCATGGCCTACCCCAACCGGTCCCATTGTATCTGCGAGGGACGCGGCACGACGCTGCACGTCTACTCGCTGTTGACCAGATACCTGTTGGAGCACTTGCCGGCGGGGGGGCGCTGAGGTGGGAGGACGGTGGAGGCTGGTGGAGGTCGGTGGAGGTCCTTCACCGTCTTCCACCGTCTTCCCCCCTCCTCCACCGTCCTAATGAAAGGGCCCATCCCAACGCCAGCCACCCTCCCAGGGCCACCCACTCGACTCCCGTAAGGCTCCCCGGAACGGCCGGCACCACCTTCATCAGGACGATGGCGGCGCTCACCGCGGCGCCGACCATGGCGAGGCGCGTGCCGGCGCCCGTGCCGCCGCGCCGCGCGCGCACGATCAGGGCGAGACAGGCGGCGCACCAGCCGACTCCCGCCGCGAGCGATCCCACCTCGCTGATCGGCACGAGCAGCGCGTCGCCGAGGCACGCCCCGGCGACCGTGAACAGGGTGAGCAGCCCGATGGCCGCGGCTGGCGTGCCTGTGCGTTGGTGGATGCCCCCCAGGCCGGGGTGGATGAACCGCCGGCGCCCCAGCGCGTAGACCAGGCGTGTCGCGGCGACGAAGTTCCCGTTGAAGACCTTGAGCAGCGAAAGAAAAGCCGCGAACAGGATGAGCCGCGCGATCGCCTGCGACCCGAACGCGCGTGCGAAGGCGGCCTCGGTGCCGAGTCGCCGGGCCACGAGATCCCGCCAGGGAAACACGAAGGAGACGGCGGCGACGATGAGCACGTAGAACCCCGCGCCCGCGAGCACCGCCCGGGTCATCGCCCGGCCGAACCCGCGCGGATCGAAGCCGGGCGCCGCCTCCTCCGATCCCTTGGCGACCGACTCGAAGCCGGTCATGAAGTAGGGCACGATCTGGGCGACGAGCAGCACGGACGCGAAGGCGCCGGCCGACCCGGGATGCGCGAACAGCGGCTCGAGGTGGCGTGGCGAGCCGCGCGCCAGGCCGAGGGCCACGAACACGACGAAGCAGCCGAGCAGGCCGAGCGTGGTGGTGGCCTGGAAGCGGCCGCTGGGGCGGATGCCGCGGAAGTTGACGGCGGCGATGAGCGCGGTGAGGGCGAGACCGGTGGCGAGGCGGGGAGCGTAAATCGTCTTTCCTGCCACGTCGTACAGGGGGAAGCTGTCGAGGGCCGGGAACACCCGGGCCAGGAGGTTGCCGATCGCCACCGCCTCCCAGGGACAGACGATGGCGTAGGCCAGGACCATGATCCACCCGGTGCCAAAGCTGGCGAGGGGCGGGAACGCTCCCTCGGTATAGGCGACTTCGGCGCCGGCGTCCGGGATCTCCCGCACCAGACGCCCGTAGGTCAGGGCCACCGGCAGGAGCAGGAGGCCGCCCAGCGCGAATCCCAGCATCGCCCCGGCCGGCCCGCCCCGGGCGAGCCAGTCGTCCATGACGACGAGCCACCCGACGCCCACCATGCTCCCGAAGCCGAACGCGAAGTATTCCAGCGAGGAGAGGCGCTGGCGCAGTCGCGCCTCCGTCACGGCCGCAACACCGCGTACACGGGGTGGATCTCCCACAATGCGCTGAGCGACGCATTGCACCGCCCGTGGCCGCCGTCCGTGCGGTCCTGCTTGCGTGTCGTTCTCCGGTGCTGACCGTCGAAGAATGCGGCGCCGACGATTCGCACCTCGAGGGGCGCGCTCAGATCTCCCTGCTTGTCGAGCCGCCGCCCTGCCAGGAGACCCGTGAGCTGGGCGCGCGCCCCGCGGTACTTGGCGCCGAGCCCGCTCATCGGGATTTCCGCCACGATACAGGAGTCCACCGGGCTGGCCCGTCCGGCCGTGAGCTCGATGTGCCAGTCGCCGTCGTCCTTCGCGGTCTCGATGCGGCGGATCCAGCCGCGCACAACGAAGACTCCCAGCTCGCGACCGGCCCGCGGCGCGCAGCGGTCGTTGCGTCCCAGGGAGGGCGGCGCCCAACCTGCCAGGATGTCCGCAATTGAAGCCGGCGTCGCCGGCCCTCCGGCGAGGGAGGTGTCGATCTTCGCGCTCCAGCGATAGTGCGGTTCGTCGCAGCGCTGCTGCGCGCCGGCGCCGCGCGCGGCGAGCGACGCGCCGGCCAGGGCGAGCAGAGCGCCCCGCCACTTCCTGCGTTCGAGTGGTGCCGTCACGGCGTTC
>DATGDE010000432.1:0-1827 GCA_035311125.1 Gemmatimonadales bacterium | reverse complement strand
GCATATCCGGCCGCGTCCCTCGGTTCACGTCTCCGCGGTCGAAGTCCGGGTCGCGAAGCTGCTGCTGCCGGGGCTCGCGCGCGTGGGGTACGTGCGCGGCGCCTCCGATCGGGTGCCGGAGGCGCTCGCGGAAGTCGGCGTCCCCATCGTGCTGCTCGACGCCGACACGCTCGAGCGCGGCGACCTGTCGCGCTACGACGCCATCGTGATCGGCAGCCGGGCCTACGAGACCGACACCGCGCTGGTGGCCTCGAACGGACGGCTGCTCGACTACGCGCGCGGCGGTGGGCTGCTCATCGTCCAGTATCAGCAGTACCCGTTCATCCGCGGCGGCTATGCGCCGTACCGGATGAGCATCGCGCAGCCGCACGATCGCGTGACCGACGAGACCGCCGCGGTCACGCCGCTCGTGCCGGGGAGTCCCCTCTGGCACAGCCCGAACCAGATCACGGCGGACGACTGGCAGGGATGGGTGCAGGAGCGCGGGCTGTACTTCGCGCACGATTGGGATTCCACCTACGTCCCCGTCCTCGAGATGCACGACCCGGACAGTCCGCCCCTGACGGGCGGCCTGCTCGTGGCGCCGCTGGGTCGCGGGACCTACGTGTACACCGGGCTGAGCTTCTTCCGGGAGCTGCCGGCGGGCGTGGTGGGGGCGTACCGGTTGTTCGCGAACCTGCTGGGACTCAAGGCGAAGAATGTTCCGTAACCCGGAGAGTGGGGAGCGGGGAGCGGTTCGAGTCGTGCCGCAGCGTCGCGCAGGTGCGCGCCGTCTCCGACCACTCCCCACTCCCCGCTCCCGTTGGTCGCTGGCGTTCCTGATCCTCGCCGTCATCGGATGCTCAGGGGCGGGCAAGACCCCCCTCGTCATTTACACTCCCCACGGCCGCGACCTGCTGACGCTCCTCAAGGCGCGCTACGAGCAGGTGCACCCGGACGTGGACATCCGCTGGCTGGACATGGGTTCGCAGGAGGTGTACGACCGCGTCCGCAGCGAGCGCGCCAATCCACAGGGTGACGTGTGGTTCGGCGGGCCGGCGACGATCTTCGCCCTTGGTGCGGCGGATTCGCTGCTCGAGCCGTTCCGCCCGTCCTGGGCGGACCATGTCACTCCCGAGGGGCGCGGGGCCGGCGACCTGTACTTCTCCGCCTATGAGACGCCGGCGGTGATTGCCTATGCCGAGCAGGCTCTCACGCCGGCGCAGGCGCCGCAGGACTGGGACGATCTGCTCGAACCGCAGTGGAAGGGCAAGATCCTGATCCGCGATCCGATCGCGTCGGGGACGATGCGCGCCGTGTGGGGGATGATCATCGAGCGCGGCCTGAAGCAGAGCGGCGACACGGGGGCGGGCTTCGAGTGGCTGCGGCGCCTCGACGCGCAGACCAAGGAATACGTGCTCAATGGGCCGCTGCTGGACCAGAAGATCGTCCGGCAGGAGGGTCTGGTGACCATCTGGGATCTTCCCGACATCCAGTTGAACAAGCGCGACGGTCTGCCGCTGGGGTACGTCTTCCCGAAGAGCGGGACCCCGGCGATCGAGGACGCGATCGGGGTCATTCGCAACGCGCCGCACCGTGCCGCGGCCCAGGCCTTCATCGAATGGGTGGGGAGTACCGAAACCCAGCTGCTCGCCGCGCGCGAGGCGTACCGGCTGCCGGCGCGAGTCGACCTGCCGGTGGACTCGCTCCCCGACTGGGTGCGTGACGTACGCACTCGCCTCGTCATCGCCGACATGGACTGGGACCTGCTGGCCCGCCAGGGCGCCGGGTGGATGCGCTACTGGGACGAGCACGTCCGGGGGAAGGGGGAGAGGGGAAGGGGGAAGG
>DATGDE010000431.1:0-7893 GCA_035311125.1 Gemmatimonadales bacterium | reverse complement strand
GAGCTCACCGGCTCATCGAGCAGCAGCAGATCCGGCTCGAGGGCGAACGCGCGCGCCACCGCGACGCGCTGGATTTCCCCTTCGGACAGCTCGCGTCGCGAGCGCCCGAGCAGCTCGCCGATCCCGAACCGCTGCGCCACCTGTTGGATCGTGGTGCCGATCTCGGCGTGCGCCTTGCCTCGCGCATGCAACCCGAATGCCAGATTCTGGCGCACGGTGCCGCGGAACAATACGGGGCGTTGCTCGACGAGGGTCACGCGGCGCCGTGCGGCCGCGGTGCGCGACGCCGGGCGCTCGTCGAGCCAGACCGTGCCCTCCGTGGGCGCTTCGAGCAGCGCGGCGATGCGTAACAGGGTGCTCTTCCCCGAGCCGTTGGGTCCGACGAGGGCGACGATGGCGCCGCGCGCCACCGCGAACTTGTCCAGCTCGAGGACGGTGCGCCCCTCGTAACGCTGTCGCACGCCGCGCAGCTCAAGCACGGCCGTGACCCTGGAGCACCTGGAGCGCGACGTTCACGAGCAGGGCGAGCAACAGCAGGATGCAGCCCAGCGCCAGTGCGAGCCCGAAGTCGCCCTGCCCGGTATAGAGCGCCACCGCAGTTGTCAGCGTGCGGGTCTGCCCGCGGATGTTGCCTCCCACGATCAGGGCCGCGCCGACCTCGGCGGTGCACTGACCGAACGCCGCGGTGACGACGGTGGCGAGGCCGAAGCGCGCTTCACGCGCCACGGTCCATGCGCTGCGCCAGAATCCCGCTCCCAGCGTCTCCGCGGTTCGCCGGAAGCGCGCATCGACGCCCTGGACCGCGGCCGCCGAGAGTGCCGCCGCCACCGGCAGGGCCAGCAGCACGTCGCCGATCAGGATGGCCTGCCAGGTGTAGAGCAGGCCGAGTCCGCCCAGCGGTCCACGGCGGGAGAGCAACCCGAAGAGCAGCAGCCCCACCACGACCGTCGGGAAGGCGAGGGCGGTGTTGACGACGGTCAGCGCGGCGCGGCGTCCCCAGAATGCGCGGGTGGCGAGCACGAAGCCGGCGGGGACACCCAACAGGCACGCGACGGCGGTCGCGAGCAACGCGATCTTCAGTGTGAGGAGGGTGATGCCGAGCACTTCGGCATCGCCTGTCGCCAGCAGGTGGAGGGCGCGACGCAGGCCGTCGGTCAGAAAGTCCACGCGACGCCGAATGTCGCCCAGGGATGGGCGGTCCACTCCGTGAGCGACGCGTTGGGGGGAAGAAGGGACACCCGGAAGATCGCCGGATACTGCAGCCGGTAGTATGCGATCCGGCCGCCCAGCTCGAACGACAGACGCCGGGCCGGATACCAGCGAACGCCCGCCTCCGGTCCGACGGTGATCTTCGTGCCGAAGTCATAGCCGCTCGTGTCGGCCTTGATGGCGGATCCGAACGTCAGGCCCAGGGTGCCGCCGATGTAGGGCTGGAAGCCGTGATAGGTCTTGGCTCCGGTGAGGGAGAGCTGCAGTCCGAGGTCGGCCAGCACGAGAGCGTTGTCCACTGGTCCGAGGGTGTCGGGAGGGCTCTTGAGAGCCGTCACGTAGAATGCGTCGGTCTTGGCGTACGTGATCCCCGTCGTGAAGACGATCACGTTGCTGGCCTGATACTCGAGCCGCAGGCCGGCGGTGGGTCCGTGCGACGCACCGACCGGCACCTTGCCCCGCGACCCCCCGAAATAGCCGCCGACGAGCCGCAGCATGGCCCCGCGACGCAGGTCATGGTAGGGAGAGGCGCCCGGGTCGTGGCCCACCTGGGCCGTCACGACGGCGGGAAAGACGGACAACAGGCACAACGACATCCAACTTCGCATCAACCCACCTCCCTCAGGTCCCGTCCGGTCATTTCCGCGGGCGGCTCGACGCCCAGCAGATTCAGCAGCGTCGGTCCTACGTCCTGCAGGCTCCCGCCGTGGCGCAGCACGCGCACGCCCTCCGCGCCGATCATGAGAAACGGCACCGGGTTGGTGGTGTGGGCGGTGTGCGGCCCACCGGTGGACGGGTCGATCATCAACTCGCAATTGCCGTGGTCCGCCGTGATCAGCAGCGTGGTGCCGGCGCGCTCGGCGCTCGCCAGCACCCGGGCCAGCGATGCGTCCACCGTTTCCACCGCCTTCACGGCCGCCGGTAGTACCCCGGAGTGCCCCACCATGTCGCCGTTGGCGTAGTTGCACAGGATGAAGTCGTGCGTGCGTTCCTCGATGGCGTGGCACAACGCGTCGGTCACCCCGGGCGCACTCATTTCCGGCATCTGGTCGTAGGTGGCGACGCCCTTCTGGGACGGCACGAGCACCCGCTCTTCGCCCTTGTAGGGGCGCTCCACGCCGCCGTTGAAGAAGTACGTGACGTGCGCGTACTTCTCCGTCTCCGCCGTCCGCAGCATCGTCTTTCCGTGATCGGCGAGCACCTCGGCCACGATCCGGTGCAGGACCATGGGTCCGAACGCCGTAGGGAAGGAGAAGGTCTCGTCGTACTGCGTCATGGTGACCAGCGACACTCGAGGCCGCGCGGGATCGGCGAAGCCGTCGAAGGGATCGACGGCGAGGGCACGGCACATCTGCCGCACCCGATCGGCGCGGAAATTGACCACGAACACGCCGTCGCCGGACCGGATGCGCGGGGCGCCCGGAATGACACGCGGCTTGATGAACTCGTCGGTCTCCCCGCTCTCGTACGCTCGCTGGATGGCCGTGACGGGATCGGGCGCCTCGATCCCCTTGCCGTGCACCATCGCGTCGTAGGCGAGCCGGGTGCGGTCCCACCGCTTGTCGCGATCCATGGCGTAGTAGCGGCCGCTGACCGTTGAGACAACCGGAGCCCGGGCCCCGGGTCCTGGGTCCCGGGTCTTTTCGAGCAGCTCTCGCATGAACCCGAGCGCGGACTGTGGCGGAGTATCCCGCCCATCGAGCCAGGCGTGAATCGCGACCGGCACCTGGGCGCGCCGGCCAAGCTCGACCGCTGCCAACAGATGCTCGTCCAGCGCGTGCACGCCGCCCGTTCCAATGAGCGACAGGAGATGGAGCGTACCGTTGCCGCGCCGCACGGTTTCGCACAGCTCCGTGAGCGGCGGCAGAGCGTAGAATTCGCCCGAGCCGATGGACTGGGAGATCCGCACGATGTCCTGCGGGACGACTCGGCCGGCGCCCAGATTCAGGTGGCCGACCTCGCTGTTGCCCATCTGCCCTTCGGGGAGACCGACGGCGAGTCCCGAGGCGTCGAGCAGGGTCCGCGGGGCACGCTCCCAGAGCCGGTGCCAGACGGGCGTCTCCCCGAGCTCGATGGCGTTGCCTTCGCGGCCGGGGCGGAAGCCCCAGCCGTCGAGAACGATCAGCGCGACCGGGGTGCGCGACCCGTGCCTCTTGTTCATATTGAAGGGGATGCAATCTATCCGCACGCTGCGCGTCCTACCAGTTGCCGCCTTGCTCGTAGCGCCGCTTCCCGCTCAAGTCCGGGTCCGCGTCGCCAAGGGTGGAGAATGGTTCTACCAGGCGGCCGAGGGAAAGCGGCTCGCGCAGCTCGAAGCCGGCGCCTTGGTGGAGCAGGGAGCCGTGCAGGGCGAATGGGCGGCCGTGACGCTGGACGGCTGGATCTTCAAGACCTCGCTCGGTCCCACGAAGGTGAGCGGATTCGACGTCGCCGTGTCGAAAGCGCCGTCGGAGAACCTGCGGGCGGCCCCCGCCGGCGCCGTCGTGGCGCATCTGATCGTCGGCTTCGGGCTCGACAAGGTGGAGGAGCAGGAGCGCTGGGTGCACGTGCGGCGTGCGGGCTGGATGCGCCGCGCCGCGCTCCAGGCCGTCGGCGACACGCCCGCCGCCTCCCGGGGCGGCGCGGCTCGGGGACCGGTCGTGACGGCTCCCCCAGTGGGTCGGCAGGCGCGGGCCAACCCTCCCGTCCCCGATACGGGGTCCCCTTCGTCGTCGATCGACCCCTCCCGCGTGCAGGTGACGCGCGCGGTGACGGTGTATCGCGCGCCCGACAGCACCGCCGCGGGCGATGCGAGAATCGCCTCGGGCGCTCCGCTCCGCGTGCTGGGCAGCGCCGGGGAGTGGACGCGCGTCCAGCTCGAGGGTTGGGTCCGGACGGCGGATGTCCAGGCGGCGCCGGCCGGGGTCCTGGTCGGCGTGAGCGCAGCCGAGCTGCGGGCGGAGCCGGAACGCTATGTGGGCCAGGCGGTGCGCTGGACGTTGCAGATCATCGCGCTGCGGACGGCGGACGATCTGCGTCCCGACATCCCCGAAGGCTCGACCTACATGCTGGCCCGCGGGCCCGTTCCCGAGCGGACGTTCGTATACGTCGTGGTGCCGGAATCGAAGCGAGCCGCGGTGGAGGCCCTGCCCCCGCTGGCGACCGTGCAGGTCACGGCGCGCGTGCGCACCGGGCGCAGCCGTTTCGTCGGCAACCCGGTGGTGGATCTCGTATCGCTCGAGGTACAGCCATGAACGACATTCTGCGCGAGCGGATGCTGCGCAAGCTCGAGACGCTGTCCGAGGAGAAGGTGTACCAGGTGCTCGACTACGTCGAGTTCCTCGAGTCCAAGTTCGCCGAGCGGCCCGCGGGCGCCGCGCCGTTCCAGAAGGTCGCCGAGACGCTCGAGGACACGATGCGCGCGGGTCGCGTGCCCGTGACCATCATCAAGGGCACGATGGACGCCGTGGGCAAGGCGGGGAGGTTCTTCGAAGGTCTGGCCGCGGCGGGGAAGGCCGCGGTAGACGAGGTGCGCAAGAAATCGGGGGACGGTACGCCACCCCCGCCCGCGCCGGAGTCGCCGCCGTCAGAGTCCTGAGCCTCGCACTCGCCCTGGCGGTCGCGGGCTGCTCCGGCGGTGGGGACCGCGGGGGCAAGCCCGCGACGGGCGCAGCCCCGACCGGCTCGCCCGCACGGCCCACGGCCGCGCCGCCTCCCGGTGGCTGCGGCTACATCACCGAAACCGAGGCGTCTGTGGTGCTCGCCCAGCCGTCGCGCTACCGGCGACAGCAGTCGGGTGGGCAACTGTGCACCATCGAGCCGGTGTCGGGCGATGCGTTCCACGGAACGACGGTCAGCTATCGGGTCGCCCGCGGCAACACGGCCCAGTACGACTTCTTCGCGGCGCAGAAGAGCTCTCAGCCGGTGTCTGGACTCGGCGATCGCGCCCTGTGGCTCGCGGCGGGGGGGACCCGGGGAAACCTCGTCGTCGTGAGGGATACGACAGTCGTCTCGCTGGCGATCAGTGACTTCAGCGGCCGGACGGATCTGCGGAAGCGGGCGGAGGCCTTCGCCAAAAAGGTACTGAATCGCCTTTGAGTCTCCCCGGTTGAGGAAACCCGGCCCGCGGCAGTAACTTCCGCTATGGGAACCTTCCGGCCGGACCCCGCTCTCACCTTCGACGACGTCCTGCTCGTGCCGCGGCACGCCACGGTGCATCCGCGCAGCGTGGATGTCACGAGCCGCTTCACCCGCGACATCCCGCTGAACATTCCGCTGATCTCGGCGGCGATGGATACCGTCACCGAAGCGGAGATGGCGATGGCCATCGCCCGGGCGGGCGGCATCGGCGTCATCCACAAGAACATGCCGATCGATCGTCAGGCGGCCGAGGTGGACCGCGTGAAGCGCAGCGAGTCGGGGATGATCCTGAACCCGATCACGTTGGGGCCCGACCGTCCGCTGCGGGAGGCGTCCCAGCTCATGGCGCGCTTCCGGATCTCCGGCGTGCCGATCGTGGACTCGGCCGGGAAGCTGGTCGGCATCATCACCAACCGCGATCTGCAGTTCGAGCGCCAGCTCGAGCGGCCGATCCGCGAGGCGATGACCAAGGACGATCTGGTCACCGCGGCCGTCGGCACCACCCTGGACGAAGCGGAACGGATCCTCGGCGCCCACCGCATCGAGAAGCTGCCCGTGGTGGACCAGCAGGGTGTGCTGCGGGGGTTGATCACGATCAAGGACATCTTCAAGCGCCGCCAGCACCCCAGCGCCAACAAGGATCAGCACGGGCGCCTGCGCGTCGCTGCCGCGGTGGGCGGGACGCCCGAATCGGTGACCCGGGCCAAGGCGCTGCTCGATGCCGGCTGCGACGTGATCGTGGTGGATTCGGCCCACGGCCATTCCCAGGGTGTCCTCGACACGGTGGCCTGCCTGCGCGAGAAGTTCCCCGAGGCGCAGCTCGTCGCCGGCAACGTGGCGAGCGAAGCGGGCGCGCGCGCGCTGGTGGAGCGGGGCGTGGACGCGGTGAAGGTGGGCGTCGGGCCGGGCTCGATCTGCACCACGCGCGTCGTCACCGGCGTCGGCGTCCCGCAGATCACCGCGATCGTGGATGCCGTGCGCGGCGCGGGCGACGTGCCGGTGATCGCCGACGGCGGCATCAAGTACTCGGGCGACATCGTGAAAGCGCTCGCCGCCGGCGCCGAGAGCGTGATGATGGGCTCGATGCTCGCCGGCACCGAGGAGAGTCCCGGCGAGTCGTTCCTGCTCGAAGGGCGGCGCTTCAAGGTGATCCGGGGCATGGGCAGCCTCTCCGCCATGGAGGAAGGCTCGGCCGACCGCTACTTCCAGGAGGGCGAGGTGAGCCCGTCGAAGCTCGTCCCTGAGGGAATCGAGGGCCGCGTGCCCTATCGGGGCCCGGTGGGCGACGTGCTGTTCCAGATGATCGGGGGGCTGCGCAGCGGCATGGGTTATTGCGGCGTGTCGACCGTCGCCGGGCTGCGCACCGAAACCGAGTTCATCCGCATCACCTCGGCTGGGCTGCGCGAGTCGCATCCGCACGACGTCGTCGTCACCCGGGAAGCGCCCAACTACAGCCTTTGAGCATCCCACCGACCGGCTGCGCGCTTGACACGCCGGGGGCCGCGGGTCTACTCTAGCGCCCGATTGCGGTACGATCCCAACCACGTCAGAGGGTGCGCATGGATCTGTTTCGACGGAAAAGCGTCACCGATCTCCAGAAGGAAGCCGAGACCGACCACAGTCTGAAGCGTGCCCTCGGCGCGCTCAATCTGACGACGCTTGGCATCGGCGCGATCATCGGCACCGGCATTTTCGTCCTCACCGGGACGGTGGCCGCGTTGAATGCCGGGCCGGCCGTGGTCCTCTCGTTCGCCGTCGCGGGCGTGGCGTCGATCTTCGCCGCCCTGTGCTATTCCGAGTTCGCGTCGCTGGTGCCGATGGCGGGGAGCGCCTACACCTACGGTTACGCCACCCTGGGCGAGCTGATCGCGTGGATCATCGGCTGGGACCTGATCCTCGAGTACGCCCTCGGCGCCGTCACCGTGGCGATCGGGTGGTCGGGCTACGTCGTGTCGTTCCTCGAGGACATCGGGATCAACATTCCGGGCGCGCTTTCGGCCGCCCGCGGCACGCACCTGATCGATGTGCCGGCGGCTCTCGCCGGAGCGGTCCACGTGAAGGCGGGCTGGCAGGTGATCAACGTTCAACTCCTGGGTCTCATCCAGGGAGCAGGCACCGACCCGGCATCGCTGGCGCACGTGACCGCCATCTTCAATCTTCCCGCGGTCATCATCATCGCCCTCGTCACGACGCTGCTCGTCATCGGCATCAAGGAATCCGCCAACGTCAACAGCGTCATCGTGATCATCAAGGTCGCGGTGGTGCTGCTGTTCATCGTAGGCGCCGCCCATGCGGTGAACCCCGCCAACTGGCACCCCTTCATCCCGCCGCAAACCGTCAAGGACGGCGCCCCCGTGGCCGGCGAATTCGGGTGGAGCGGCGTGTTCACCGGTGCCGCGATCGTGTTCTTCGCCTACATCGGGTTCGATGCGGTGAGCACCGCAGCGCAGGAGGCGAAGAATCCGCAGCGCGACATGCCGATCGGCATCATCGGCTCCCTGCTCATCTGCACCGTCCTGTACATCCTCGTCTCCGGCATCGCGACGGGCATCATGAGCTACAAGG
>DATGDE010000430.1:0-2068 GCA_035311125.1 Gemmatimonadales bacterium | reverse complement strand
ATCCCGATGTTCGTGGGGGACGTGCGGTGGGCGACCGTCGGGACTGGTACCGGCGTCTCCTGGAAGTTGTCGGCGGGCAGGCCATGGTCCTGGGCGCCCATGAATGTCTCGAAGTAGCGCCAGGTCCTGCGGGCGATGAGTCGCAGCAGGCGTCGGTCTTCCGGGGCAAGATCGTGACGTTCGAGCGACACCGGCCGGCTGAGCCAGTACGCCACCAGCGGCGCGGCCACCCACAACCCCAGCAGTGGCCCCGCCTCCTCGACGCTGCTCGGCCGGCCAGCGAGGATCAGGACGAGCAGGATCAAGCCGATGAAGGGGCTGGCCGCCATCTCCACGAGGAAAAGGAGCGCGCCGGCCCGAGGGCTGAGCCCTGCGGCCCGGGCAGCGGCCGACGCCGCGGTCTCCCACTCGAGGAGGCGGCGCTGCGTCAGGACGAGGCGTACGAGCGTGAGCGCGACGGCATGGACCATCTCGTAGGCGTGGTAGGCGAGGAAGGTGATCTGCAGCAACGTCTGGGCGCCGGCGGCCTTCACGTCGTCGACGAGAATCCGTAGGAACACGCCCCGGGGCTGCTGCGGGGCTGGGCCCGCGCCGAGTCGTACGGCGAGTGGATACAGTGGAAAGGCGATGGCGGCGAGCACCCCGAGGGTCCAGGCCAGAGGATTTCCCGGCAGCACCAGCCAGGCGAGCGCCAGGACGGCCACGGTGGCGGGGGCTACCAGCGTGCGTCGCAGGTTGTCGAAGATCTTCCAGCGGGAAATGACGGGGAGGCTGTTGCGCTCCACGCCCCTGCGGGTCGGGACCAGAGGGAACAGCCAGAACAGGATCTGCCAGTCGCCGCGCGCCCAGCGATGCTGCCGCCGCGCATGCGCGAGCACGCTGGCGGGATAATCGTCAACGACCTCGACGTCCGTCACCAGCGCGGCACGGGCGTGCAGCCCCTCGAACAGATCATGGGACAGGAGCGCGTTTTCGGGAATCCGGCCGTCGAGCGACGCCATGAAGGCATCGACGTCGTAGAGGCCCTTGCCCGTGAAGATCCCCTCCTGGAACAGATCCTGATACGTGTCCGAGACCGCGGTGGTGTAGGGATCGACACCGGTGTGCCCGGCGTATACGCGTGCGAACAGCGATCCGGCGGCGCTTGCCATCGTCACGCTGACCCGAGGCTGCAGGATGCCGTATCCCCGGGTGACGCGGCGCAGCCGGGGATCGAAGACCGGACGGTTCAGGGGATGGGCAATGATGCCGATGAGCTTCCGGGCCGCATGCAACGGCAGCTGGGTGTCGCTGTCCAGGGTGATGCAATAGCGGACGCTGGGCAGCACCTCGGGGTCACCCACATGGAGGCGGTAACTCGTGTCGGTGGCGCCGCGCAGCAGGCGGTTGAACTCTTCGAGTTTGCCGCGTTTGCGCTCCCAGCCGATCCACGCCCCCTCGCCGGGGTTCCACTGACGCGCACGATGGAACAGGTGGAACCGGTCGTCACGGCCGTGTCCATGGCGCGCGTTCAGGTCGTGTATCCCGGCCCGGGCGGCGTTCAGGATCTCCTCGTCGCCTGGTAGCTCGGCCGTCGCGGCGTCGGCGAAGTCGCCGAGGATGGCGAAGTGAATGCGGGGGTCGACGTTTCCGAGTGCCAGGACCTCCACGTGCTCCAGCAGCTCGGTCACCCCGGCCACGCTGGTGAGCAGGGTGGGTACCACCACCATGGTCCGCGCGTCTTCGGGCACGCCGGCTTGGAAGTCGAGGCGGGGCAAGCGCCGCGGCGTGACGAGATGCGCGACCAAGCGCTGGACAAAGGCGATCGCGAACTCGCTGGCGGGCAACAGCAGCAGCGCCGCAGTCCCGGCCTGGATCCATAGGGAACCACCGTGTGCCTGGAGATACGCCACGGCCACAGCCAGCACAGCGCCGGTGACGAGTCCGATCGATCCCAGATAGAAGATGGTGACGTGAGCGAACAGGAAGCGCCGGGCGCGATCGGCGAGTCCCGGGCGGTACTCCACGTCGGTTTCGAGGTCACGACGCCCGCTCCCGATCAGGTGATAGCCCACGTGGGCGGTGGGGT
>DATGDE010000429.1:0-3044 GCA_035311125.1 Gemmatimonadales bacterium | reverse complement strand
GCCGTTCGTCGAGGGCGAGTCGCTGCGGGCCCGCATCGAACGCGACGGCCCCCTGCCGATCCCCGAAGCCGTGCGCGTGCTGCGCGACGTCGCCGACGCTCTGGCGTACGCCCACGACCACGGTGTCGTCCACCGCGACATCAAGCCGGACAACGTGATGCTCGCCGCCCGGCACGCCGCGGTGACGGACTTCGGCATCGCCAAGGCCCTGACCGAGGCCGCCGGAAGCACCCAGGTCACGACCGCCGGGATCTCCATCGGCACGCCCGCCTACATGGCGCCGGAACAGTGCGCGGCGGAGCCGAGCGTGGACCACCGGGCGGACATCTACTCGCTCGGCGTGCTCGCGTACGAGATGCTGACCGGGCGGACACCGTTCACCGGCTCCAGCGCACAGGCGATCCTGGCCGCGCACCTCGTGGACCAACCACCCCCACTGCAGCAGCTCCGTGGAGACGTCCCCGGCCCCCTGGCCGAGCTCGTGATGCGCTGCCTCGAGAAGAACCCGTCCGCCCGCTGGCAGTCGGCCGGCGACCTGCTGGCCCGGCTGGAGACACCGGCGATCTCGGGGGAGATGCCGGCGGCGTCCTCGCCGCGCCGTCGCTGGCGGACGCTCGCGATCGTGGGCGTGGCCGCCATCCTCGCGGGCGCCTGGATCGTCTCGACGCAGCGGCGCGGTGCGCGGGTGCGATACGCGCGCGAGCTGCTGCTGCCGAGGATCCAACGACTGGCTGACAGCGGCTCGGCGGAAGCGGCGTATCGCCTGGCCCGAGAGGCGAGCACCATCATCCCCGGAGACCCGGCCTTGCAGCGCGTGTGGTCACGCGTCGCGGTCGCCGTCACCCTTCGTACCGCGCCGCCGGGTGCCACGCTGTATCGCCGCGACTACGCCGCTCGCGATACCGCCTGGCAGCTCCTCGGCGTCTCGCCGCTCGACAGCATCTGGTTCCCAATCGGGTTCTCCAGGATCAAGGTGGAGAAGCCCGGGTTCCAGACGTTCCTGGGCGCCCTGGACCCGCAATGGGCGCCGACCCGTCCGATCCGCCTGGAGAGCGACTCGACGGCGCTCCCGGGAATGGTGCGGGTGCTCGGGGCCGACCGGGTCGACCTCCACTTCCCCGGTCTCGACCATCTCGCGCCGGTGCCGCTGGCCGACTACCTCATCGACCGCACCGAGGTCACCAATCGCCGGTTCAAGGTCTTCGTGGACTCGGGCGGCTACCGGCGCCCGGAGTTCTGGCAGGAGCCGTTCGAGGAGAACGGGCGACGCCTCACGTGGGACCAGGCCATGGCGCGGTTCAAGGACAAGACGGGCCGTCCGGGGCCCGCGACGTGGGAGGTGGGCGACTACCCGAGCGGCCAGGGGGATATGCCGGTCACCGGCGTCAGCTGGTACGAGGCCGCTGCCTACGCGAAGTTCGCCGGCCGCGCGCTGCCCACGATCTTCCACTGGAGCAGGGCGGCGGAGACGCGCGACGCGAACTGGATCGTCCCGGCCAGCAACCTGGAGGGCCACGGTCTGGCGCCGGCCGGCGCCTTCCAGGGCCTGGGGCCCTACGGCACGCTCGACATGGCCGGCAATGCCCGGGAGTGGGTGCTGAACGAAACGCGGGGCCAGCGCTACATCCTGGGCGGCGGCTGGAACGACCCCACCTATCAGTTCACCGAGGCGTTCGCCCAGCCGCCATTCGACCGATCCGCCACCAACGGATTCCGGCTGGCGCTCTACTCGCCGGACGATTCGACCGTCCGCGGTGCGAGCCAGCCGATCGCCTGGCCGACCCGTGACTTCGCCACGGAGCGACCCGTGTCCGACGCGGTGTTCTCCATCTATCGACGAGCCTACGACTACGATCGGACGCCGCTGCAGGAGAAGGTGGAGGACACCGATTCGTCGGGCGAGGACTGGGTGGTGCAGCGCGTCTCGTTCGCCGCCGCCTACGGCGACGAACGCATGACGGCGTACCTGTTTCTGCCCAGGCATGGCCGGCCGCCCTATCAGACGCTCGTCTACTTCCCGGGGGCGATCGCGATGGTCAGTCGCTCACTCGAGGTCGAGGCCGTCGATTTCATCCTGAAGAGCGGGCGGGCCGTGATGTATCCCGTGTACAAGAGCACCTACGAGCGGGCGGACAACCTGCGAAGCTGGTACGCCAACGAGAGCAACACCTACCGCGAGCACGTGATCATGTGGGCGAAGGATTTCCGGCGCTCGATCGATTATCTCGCGACGCGATCCGATATCGATACCGCGCGCCTCGCCTACTATGGCCGCAGCTGGGGCGGCTATCTGGGCGGCCTGCTCCCCGCGCTCGAGCCGCGCCTCAAGACGGTCGTGCTGTATGTCGCCGGCCTGCAGATCCAGCGCGGACAACCGGAGGTCGAGCCGATCAACTTCCTGCCGCGGATCACCGTCCCGGTGCTGATGTTGAACGGCCGCTACGATCACTTCTTCCCGGTGCAGACCTCGCAGGATCCGATGTTCCGCCTGCTGGGCACGCCCCCGGCCCGGAAGCGGCACGTGCTCTACGACGGCGGGCACTTCGTGCCGCGTACGATGCTGTTCTCCGAGGTGCTCGAGTGGCTCGACCGCTACCTCGGCCCGGTGACGCACTGACCGGGGTTCAGAACAACGCGGCGAACTTCTCGGCGAGCTTCGGCCCTTCTCCCGATTCTTCGTGCTTGAAGAACACGAACGCGTCGTCCCACTGCCGGCCCAGATCCCTGACGGTCCCCGCCCACGTCTCGAGGTCCTTCTTCTTGTAGCCCTCGTCGCGCAGCCGGAAGTAGCCGAAGTCCGCGGTGGCGACGAGCGGCGTATGCCCTGCGTCAGTATCGGCGACGCACAGGGCGGCGTTGGCGCCACGCAGCACCTCGTACGTGTCGTCGGCGAACCAGGACGCGTGCCGGAACTCGAACGCACTGCGCAGGTCGGCCGGAAACAGGGTGAGAAAATCCTTGAGCCGCGTCAGGTCCTGCTTGAAGTTGGGCGGCAACTGGACAAGAACCGGACCGAGCTTGGCGCCCAGCGGGCGTATCGTCTC
>DATGDE010000428.1:0-10093 GCA_035311125.1 Gemmatimonadales bacterium | reverse complement strand
ACGGCCGCCTTGGCCCCCGAGCCCACCGCCGACCTCGTGATCACGGCAAAGGACTACACCTGGGACGTCTCCGCCCCGATCACGGCCGGCAGGCACACCATCCGGATGGAGAACGCCGGGCCGCAGTTGCATGAGGTGCAGATCTTCCAGTTGGCCCCGGGCAAGACCACCAAGAACCTCCAGACCTGGTTGCAGGGCGGGATGAAGGGTCCACCCCCGGCCAAGCCGATCGGTGGCTTTTCAGGCCCCACGCCCGGCGGACACGGGTTCTTCACGACGACCTTCACCCCGGGCACCTACGTCTTCGTGTGCTTCGTGCCGGACAAGACCGACTTCAAGCCGCACGTGATGCACGGGATGATGAAGGAGATCACCGTAAGTTGAGGCGATGGGCAGGGAGCACGGAGCCGTCCGGCGCGCTCCTGCTCCCTGCTCGCTGCTCCGTATGCAGAATCCCGACATCGCCCGCCTGTTCGACGAAGTCGCCGACCTCCTCGAAATCCAGGATGAGAACCCGTTCCGCGTCCGCGCGTACCGCAACGCGGCGCGGGTCGTACGCGATTACCCGCGCCCCCTGACGGACGAGGTGCGCGGCGGCGCGGACCTCACCGACATCCCTGGTATCGGCGAGGATCTGGCCGAGAAGATCGCCGCGATCGTCACGACGGGAGAGCTGCCGTTGCACCGCCAGCTGCAGTCCAAGCTGCCCGCGGGGTTGCTCGACCTGCTGCGCATCCCGGGCCTGGGCCCCAAGCGCGTGAAGCTGCTCTACAGCAAGCTCAAGGTGCACTCCGCGAAAGACCTCGAAAGAGCGCTCGCCGCCGGCAAGGTCCGCAAGCTCAAGGGGTTCGGTCCGAAGATGGAGGAGAACGTCCGGGCGGGCCTGGGGTTGGCGCTGCACGTCGAGCGCCGCCTGCTGCTGCCCGACGCCGAGACGCATGCGCAGGCGTTGCTGGCCTACCTGAAGGAGGGCGGCGGCATCACCAACCTCGAGGTGGCCGGGAGCTACCGCCGCCGCCGCGAGACGATCGGCGACCTGGACGTGCTGGCGACCGCGGCGCAGCCGGAGCGGATCATCGAGCGGTTCGTCGCCTACCCCGAGGTCGCCAAGGTGGTCTCGCGCGGCGAGACGCGCGTCACGGTGCAGCTGCGCGGCGGCCTGCAGGTGGACCTGCGCGTCGTCGAGCCGGCCTCATACGGCGCCGCGCTGCTCTACTTCACCGGGTCCAAGGCCCACAACGTGGAGCTGCGGCAGATCGCCCAGGATCATCACTACAAGCTGAACGAGTACGGGCTGTATCGTGGCACGCGACGGATCGCGGGAAAGACCGAGGAGGAAGTGTACGCGAAGCTGGGGCTCGACTGGATTCCGCCGGAGCTGCGCGAGGCGCGGGGCGAGATCGCCGCCGCAAGCGCGCATCGTCTCCCCACGCTCGTCACGCTGGACGACATACGGGGCGACCTCCAGATGCACACGACCGCGAGCGACGGAGAAGCCTCGCTCGACGACATGGCCGAGGCGTGCCGGGCGCTGGGCTATGCCTACTGCGCCGTCACCGACCATTCCAAGCGGGTGACGATGGCGACGGGGCTCGACGCGAGGCGGCTGCGGGCGCAGTGGAAGGCGGTCGACGCGTGGAACGCCCGGTCCCCGGGGTTCACCGTACTGAAGAGCGTCGAGCTGGACATCCTGGAAAACGGCAAGCTGGACCTCGCCGACGACGTGTTGGCCGAGGCCGACTACGTCGTGGCCTCGATTCACTACGGCATGACGCAGCGCCAACCGGAGATTACCAAGCGGCTGCTGGCGGCGATCCGGCATCCGTACGTGGACGCGATCGGCCACCCCACCGGGCGGCTGCTCGGCAAACGCGAGTCGTATGCCGTCGATTTCCCGACGCTCGCGCGGGCCGCGGCGGAGTCCGGCTGCCTGCTGGAGCTCGACGGCCATCCCGAGCGCATGGACCTCCCCGACACCTTGGCGGCGGCGGCCAAAGCCGAGGGGGTGCGCTTCGTGCTCTCGACCGACAGCCACCATCCCGGAAATCTCGGCTTCATGCGGTACGCCATCGACCTGGCCCGGCGCGCGGGGCTCGAGGCGCGGGATATCCTCAACACACGCCCGCTGACCGAGTTTCGAAAAGGCTTGAAGCGGGCTCGGTGAGGTGACCTCACCCCCTGGCTCCCTCTCCGCTGACGCGGAGAGGGGGAACCCTATGTAAGCACGAGCGACAGCTGGGAGACGGGCTCGAAGCTCAGCCGGTGGTGCCGCGTGGGTCCGAGAGCGCTGAGCGCGTCGAGGTGCTCGGGCGTACCGTAGCCCTTGTTCTCGTCCCAGGCGTAGGCGGGATAGCGGGCGGCGAGGCGCCGCATGAGGTGGTCGCGGACGGTCTTGGCCACGACCGAGGCGGCGGCGATGGACTGGCAGCAGGCGTCGCCGTCCACGATCGCCACGTGGGCACGGCCCAGCTCGGGCACCGCGAGGCCGTCCACCAGGACTTCGTGCGGCGCCAGGGCGAGGCGGGCGAGGGCCCGCCGCATCGCCAGGATGGTCGCGCGGCGGATGTTGATGCGGTCGATCTCACGCACGCTCGCGGCGCCCACTCCCACCGCGATCGCCCGGGCGCGGATGACGACGGCGAGCCGCTCCCGCATGTCGGCCGACAGCACCTTGGAGTCGCGCAGCCCGCGGATCGCCTTCTGTCCGGCCGGAAACACGACGGCCGCGGCGACCACCGGTCCTGCCAGTGGGCCGCGGCCCGCTTCGTCGATGCCGGCGACGATCGTCCGCCCCGCGTTCCAGAGCGCGGCCTCGCGCTCGAACGTGGGGCGGCGACTGCTCACGCCTCGGGACTCTCCGCGGACGGCGTGCCGGCCTCGCCCGCGGCGGCACTGCCGGGCACCGCGACCCGCTTCTCCCGGATGCGCGCGGCCTTGCCGGCCAGGTTCCGCAGGAAGTACAGCTTGGCGCGCCGCACCCGGCCCTTGCGCACCAGCTCGATCTCCGCGATCGAGGGAGCGTGCAACGGGAAGATGCGCTCCACGCCGACGCCCGCCGATATCTTGCGCACCGTGAACGTCTCGTTGATGCCGCCGCCGCGGCGGGCGATGCACACGCCCTCGAACGCCTGGAGGCGCTCCTTTTCGCCCTCGCGCACCCGGACCATCACCCGCACCGTGTCCCCCGGATCGAACGCCGGCAGTTTCTCTCTCAGGCCTTCACGCTCGATCGCTCGCAGCTTCTCCATACCCGTACCCTCTCGTGACGTCTACGCGTCGTTGGCTTCCGATTCGGCCAACCGCTGCCACAGCTCGGGACGCCGCTCGCGCGTCAGCCGGCGGGCTTCTGCTGCGCGCCACGCCGCGATCTTCTCGTGATCCCCGCTCAACAATACCTCGGGGACCGCCAACCCGCGATACACCGGCGGCCGCGTATATGACGGAGCGGCCAGCGGACCATCATAATGAGAATCACTCGCCGCGGACTCGTGATCGCCCAGCGCCCCCGGGAGCAGACGCACAACCGCATCGATCACGCACAGCGCCGCCGGCTCTCCGCCCGACAGGACGAAGTCCCCGATCGACAGCTCTTCGGCCTTCAAGCCGTCGGCGACGCGCTGGTCCACGTCCTTGTAATGCCCGCACAACAACGTCAGCTCTGCTGCCACGGCGAACCGCACCGCGTCCTTGTGACCGAAGGGACGGCCCCGCGCCGACAGCAGCACGAGCGGCGACTCCCCCCCGGCGCCAAGACCCAGATCCTCCACCGCTTCGAAGAACGGCTCCGGCTTCAGCACCATCCCGGCGCCGCCGCCGTAGGGCGCGTCGTCCACCGTCTGGTGCCGGTCGTGGGTATAGTCGCGCAGCTGCACCACGCGGTAGCGCACCAGTCCCCGTTCGGCCGCCCGGCCCAGAATGCTCTCCCGCAGCGGCGCCTCGAACCACCCCGGGAACAACGTCACCACGTTAATCGCCAGCATCGGCCTCAGGCACCGCGAGAAACCGGTCGCGCCACGCGTCCACCGCGTCCCGCGACGTCACGCCCGCGAATCCGACCAGCCATTCGCGATGATAGGCCCGTCGCCGCGCCAGGATGAGCGGCCCGGCGAGCACCCGGCGCTCCTCGTCCACGACCCACAACTGCGCCTTCGGCTGCAGCAGCGCCCCGGGCGTCTCCACGAGGGGCACGACCGACACCTCCCCGTGTTGTCCGTGCGGCTTGCGCAACCGCGCGATTATGCGGTACGTGACCCGAACACTCCGGCCTTCTTGAGCAGCGACCGGACCGTGTCGGTCGGCGTCGCCCCCTTGGCGAGCCACGCCGTCGCCTTGTCCTTGTCGACCGCGATGACCGCCGGTTTGGCGCGCGGATCGTAGTGTCCGATCGTCGCGACCGAGCGCCCGTCGCGCGCGGCCCGCACATCGGCGATCACGATGCGGAAGTACGACTGTCCCTTCCGGCCCACGCGGCGCAGCCGCATCCGAGTTGCCATGGAATCCGCCCTTACATCCGTTGGAGAAACTTGCGCATCTGCTGGAACTGCTCCAGCAGCCGGTTCACTTCCTGCACGGTCCGGCCCGACCCCTTCGCCACCCGCAACCGCCGCGACCCGTTCAGGATCTTCGGATCGGCCCGCTCCTCGGGCGTCATCGACAGGACGATCGCCTCGATGTGCCGCAGCCGTCGATCGTCGGCCGGTACGGCCGCGAGCGCCTTGGCCGGCACTCCGGGCAGCAATCCGAGCATCTGCTTCAGCGGGCCCATCTTCTGCATCTGCTTCAGCGCGACCAGGAAATCCTGCAGATCCATGCCGCGTTTGGAGCGCGCTTTCTTTTCGAGCCGCTGGGCGGCGTCCTGGTCGATCGCCGCGGCCGCCTTCTCCACCAGCGCCACCACGTCGCCCCGGCCCAGGATCCGGCCCGCCATCCGCACCGGATCGAACGGCTCGAAGGCGTCGAGCCGCTCCCCCACGCCGACGTACACGATCGGCGCTCCGCCCCCCGTCGCCCCGTGGATCGACAACGCCGCCCCGCCGCGCGCGTCGCCGTCCAGCTTGGTGAGGATGACGCCGGTCAGCCCGACCCCCTCCTGGAACCCGCGCGCGATCCGCACCGCGTCCTGCCCCGTCATCGCATCGGCCACGAGCAGCACCGCGCGCGGCCGCACGTCCGCTTTCAGCGCCTGCAGCTCGGCCATCAGCTCGGCATCGATCTGCAGCCGCCCGGCGGTGTCGACGATCACGGTACGACAGCGCGCCTTCTCAGCCTCCCGCAGCGCGCCGCGGACCAGCGTCGTCACGTCCCGCTCCCCGCTCGCTGCTCCCCCGAACACGGGGACCCCCACCTCGTCACCGAGCTGCCGCAGCTGCTCCTCCGCCGCTGGCCGCTGCAGGTCGGCGGCCACCAGACACGGCGCTTTCTGCTCCAACTTCAGCCGCCGAGCGAGTTTCGCGGCGGTGGTCGTCTTGCCCGATCCCTGCAGGCCGACGAGCAGGATGACGGTCGGGCCCACGGTGGAGAACTCGAGATCGCGCCGCGTCCCGCCCAGCAATCCGGCCAGCTCGTCGTGCACCAGCTTCACGACCTGCTGACCGGGGTTCACCGTCTTCAATTGGGTCGCGCCGACGGCCCGCTCGCGCACCCGCTCGACGAAGTCGCGGGCGATCTCGAGGCTCACATCGGCTTCGAGCAGCGCCCGACGGATGTCGCGCAGCGCCTCGGTGACGTCCTGCTCCGACAAGACGCCCCGACCGACGAGCCGCTGCACCACACCGGAGAATCGCTCGGTCAGGGCCGTAAACATAAGCCACGCAAAATACTTAGCCGATGAGTGGAAACCAAGTGGGGGAAAAAGACGCGGCTACGGCAGGACCTTCACCCCCGGCAGTGCGCGCCACCCCGCCCATGATGGCGGCGCATCCACCAGGCGGACGCCCGGCCGGCCGTCGACGGTGAGCGGCTCGACGCGGTAGCGGCGCGCCGTGTCGCCGGCGCGCCGGGCCGCCCAGGCGGGCACGAGCGCGTGGAGGAAGCGATCCCGCGCCGCGGCGTCGTCCCATACGCTGTACCACACGAGGGCATCGGCGTGCGCGCCGTAGACGCGGTAGCGGTCTCCGCCCCAGCCCTGCGCGGCTCCCCGGCCCGCGTTGCCGGTCGAGTCGTGCTGCAGCTGGCTGAGGAGGAGCCCGATCTCGAACTCGCCCAGGACATCTTCGTACCGCACCGAATCACCCACGCCGCCCGAGAACGCCAACGCCAGGGGCTGGTCGCCGGCGGCGTACCGGTCGGGGTGGAGAATCTGCTCGGTGGACGTGGGCATCGCGGCGCCGTACGGCTCCTGTTTGTGATGCGTCCGGACGAACCAGGCCACGAAGTCCGCCCCGCCCAGGTAGGGGAAGATCAGGGTCTCCCGCAGCCACAGCGGTGCCCCCGAGAACGCGGGCATCTGTGATTGCAGCTGGGCGATCGCCGCGCGCTGCCGCCAGAACCACTGCGCGGGCAGGCTCTCGGGGTGCTGCTCCGGCATGAGGATCGAGAACTGGTAGAACGTCGCCTGGCCTTCCAGCACCGCCTGGCCAGCCGAACGCCGGTCGTTCTGGCCGCGCTGGTTGATGATGGAGTCGAGCGGCAGATACTGATCCTGCAACGCGTGCACCAGCTCATGCGAGGCGACGAGGCGCACCTGCGCGGGATCTTCCTGATCGGTCGGGATGAACAGGGCGGTCGAGTCCGGGTCGTAGTAGCCCGCCACCTGCTCGGTCAGCAAATCCACGATGGTGCGACGCAGGTCCAGAGAATCGGGAATCAGGCCGAACAGCCGGTAGGCCGCTTGCGCGCCCGCCAGCTGTGGGGGCGGCAGATCCTGATCGAACTTGTGTACGATGTAGGAGCGGACCTGGGCGCGCGTGCGCAATCGCACCGCCACCGGTCGCTTGAAGTGCAGTCCGGTGCTCTGTTCGGCCTGGGCTTCGAGTCGGCGCACCAGGGCACGCGTCGCCGCCTCGCTCTCCACCACCTTCGCGCGCTCGCGGCATCCGCCACCCACGACCAGGATCGCGACCCCCGCGAGCGTCAGCCGGCCCACTCGATCCCCTTCCCGGCGGCGGCCGAGACGACGCGCGCGACATCCGAGCCGCCCACCACGATTCCCTGCCGCTCGAGCTCGGCGCGCAGCAGCCGGTCGAGCTCGTCGCGCTGCTCCTGCAGCGACGGCGGGTGCCGTGGGGGAGCGGTGGACACGGCTTCGACGCCCGGTGCCTCCCGGCTTTCCCGGCCACCCCCCAGCATCGCCTCGAGCTCCTTCCCGATCCGCTCGAACATCGCCGCCAGATCGGGAAGCGCGTCGTCGCGGGCCTCGCCCGCACCCGCGGCGCCGCCCGGGGCCTCGCGCCGCAGCCGTGCATCCACCTTGCGGCGCTCGCGGATCAGCCGGTCCAGCTCGGGACTGACGCGCGCCGTGGCCTGCGCGTGCGCGCAGGCTTCGTCGAGCACGTCGATCGCCTTGTCGGGCCGCGCCCGCTCGGGCACGAATTCATCGGTGAGCACGATGGCGGCCTTGAGGGCATCGTCGGTGATCGCCACGGCGTGGTGGCGCTCGAGCCGCGGGCGACGGGCGACGAGCACTTCCCAGGTCTGGATCGCGTCGAGCTCGAGGATGGTGAGCGGCTGGAAGCGGCGCTCCAGCGCGGGATCATGGCGGATCCAGCGCTCGTATTCCTCGCCGGTGGTCGCCCCCACCACCCGGATGTCGCCCCGCACCAGCGCGGGCTTCAGCATGTTCGCGGCGTCCATGGCGGCCCCCATGGCGGTCCCCTGCCCGATGAGGTTGTGCAGCTCGTCCACGAACAGGATCAGGTCCGGATCGGCGGCGAGGGCCTCGACCAACCGGCGAATGCGCTCTTCGTACTGGCCACGGAAGGACGTGCCGGCGAGCAGCGCCACGTGATCCAGGGCGACGATGCGGGCATCCTTGAGCGCCGGCGGCACTTCCCCGGCGGCGATGCGTTGCGCCAGTCCCTCCACGATCGCGGTCTTGCCCACGCCCGCCTTGCCGACCAGCGCCGGATTGTTCTTGCTCGCCCGCAGCAGGATGTCCACCACGCGCGCGATCTCCGCATCGCGGCAGCGCACCGGCTCGAGATCGCCACGCCGGGCCTGGGCGGTCAGGTCCACCCCGACGCGCTCCAGCACGTCTCCCGACTCGAACAGACCGGCCAGCGGATCGCTCACGCGCTCACCCGCCGCTCAGGAATCGTCGATACCATTCGATGATCGCGTCCCCCCACACGAACGTCACGGCTGCACCCACGGCGAGGAATACCCCGAACGGCACGAGTCGCTTCTTCCGCAGCGACAGCGGCACGAAGATCAGCGTGCCGAGCAGCGCACCGGCGAAGATCGTCAGCAGCACGCCCTTCCAGCCGACGAAGCTCCCCACCATCGCCATCATCTTGATGTCGCCGCCCCCCATCGCCTCTTCACGGAACAGCCACCGCCCGCCCGCGCCCACCGCATACAACAGGGCGAACCCCGCTGCTGCTCCGATCACGGCCTGGAGGAATCCCTGCCACCCCCCCGCGAGCGACGCGGCGAGCCCGATGGCGAGCCCGGCCCAGTTGTATTCGTCGGGAATCAGGTAGTGACGGGCATCGGTGATCCCGATACCCAGGAGGATGGTCCCGAACAGGGCGCCGGCCAGGGCGTGCACGCTCGTGCCCCAGAGCAGGTACGCCGCCACCCACAGCAGCCCGACCAGCAGCTCGATCAGCGGATACTGCAGCGAAATCGGGTTCCCGCAGCGCCGGCACTTGCCGCGCAGCAGGAGCCAGGAGACCACCGGGATGTTGTCGTACCAGGCGATGCGCTGCCCGCAGCGCGGGCAGGTGGACGGCGGTCGCACCAGGGACTGTTCGGCCGGCAGTCGCAGGATGCAGACGTTGAGGAAGCTGCCGAAGCAGAGCCCGGCGATCCCGGCTGCGACGGCGGTGATCGGATCAACGGGCACGCGCGACCTCGTAGAGCAGGATTCCCGCCGCCACGGCGACGTTGAGCGATTCGGCCCCCTGCGCCAGCGGAATCGCGACGCGCCGCGCCGCGACCGCGTTCAGATGCGGCCGGATGCCGGCGCCCTCGTTACCCACGATCACGGCGATGACCATTTCCCTGCCTCCATCCTTATGGTGCAGCGCGCGCGACAGGGGCTCCCCGTCGGCCGCGCCGGCCCACAGGGTCACGTCGTGCCGCCGCGCCCACGTGATGAAGGCCTCGTCGTCGAACGTCAGGACGGGATGGCGGAACGTGGCCCCCATCGCGGCGCGCAGCGCCTTGGGACCCCAGGCATCCGCCGTGCCCCGCAGGGCGATCGAGCCGCGGGCGCCCAGCGCGTGGGCGGTGCGCAGCAGCGTGCCGACATTCCCCGGGTCCTGTACGCCGTCGATGACGAGCAGCACCGGCGGAGGGGCGGACGGGGAGCCCGCGAGGGACACGTCGTCCACCGTCCAGTGCCGCGGCTCCACGACCGCGATGATCCCCTGCGGCGTCTCGGTGTCCGCCAGCTCCGCAAACGCACGCGCCGGCACCTCCTGCACGGCAACGGCGTGGTTCTCCAGCGCGACGCGCAGGGCCGTGCCGCGCGAGGATCGGGCGAGATCGGGACCCACCACGGCCCCGGCGACGCGCAGCCGCGCCGTGACGGCTTCCTCCACCAGCCGGATACCCTCCACGATCGCGAGGCCGCGCCGTCCGCGCGCCTTGCGCCGTTTGAGATCGCGGATCGTGGATGTCAGATTACTGGTGATGCGCGCCCCTCCCGGTCCCCGAGCCTCGTCGCCTCCCCTCGCCCACCCCTGTAAGTTCGCCCCACAGGCCTCCGGCGCCAAGCGCTGATGCGGATCGCCCTGACCATCGCAGGTTCCGATTCCGGCGGCGGAGCCGGGATCCAGGCCGACCTGAAGACCTTTCATCAGTTCGGGGTGTTCGGCACGAGCGTCGTGTGCGCCGTGACGGCGCAAAACACGCTCGGCGTGCGCGCCTGGGAGCCGGTCCCGGTTTCCCTGGTGACCGCACAGCTCGAGGTCCTCGCGGCGGACCTGCC